>NZ_JAAOQS010000123.1:0-23861 GCF_011603105.1 Rhodococcus sp. A14
CACCTCCCCGACCCGGCCTCCCGGCTCGACACCGTCCGCACCTGCATGCACGAGGGCAAAGCTGCCCTGCGGGCGATGAGCCCGGCACAGGCACTCGCCATGTCCGCGCTCGGTGCGGCACCGCTGGGAGTGGAGATGCTGATCGGACGCCGCGGCCCGTGGCGTCCCCCGTTCAACCTGGTCATCTCCAACCTCGCCGGACCGAGAACGCCGTTGTTCTGGAACGGCGCCCGACTCGACGCCCTGTACCCGGTGTCCATCCCCACCACCGGGCAGGCGTTGAACATCACCGCCGCCAGCAGCGACGACCAGATCGTGTTCACGCTCACCGGCTGCCGCCGCGCCCTGCCCGACCTGAATCCAATGCTCGATTCCCTCGACACCGAACTCGACCTCCTCGACACCGCCGTCGGCCTCTAACACAACACACGCCGCACGGGGCCGGGTCCGGCACACCGCACCGCACCACGTCGACGCCGGGGTCCTGTCCTCGCCGAACCTGCGCCCCACCGTCATCAACACGAACCGAACCACGGTCAACGGCTCCGCGAACGCCTCCCACAGCTCTCACGCTTACCACTGCGGCGATCACCGCCACCCGGTCCACCCCTCTTGTCTGAGGTCCCCCGACGAACACCGCGCGGGAATGCACCGCCTCGAGTTCCGCCGCACAATCGAGGGAGACGAAGCGGAATCCTGCGGGAGGTGGGTGATGCGCCCCAACGAACCGGCACCGACGCCCACACCGATCCGGTGGGTGGCGACTCGGCCCCTGGGCCGCAACCGCCTGATGCGCCGAATCGACCGCTACGAGGCCACACTTGTGCTGCTCACCGCGGTGCTGGTAGTGCTGCTGATCCCGTTCGCCGCCGCATTCGGCACCGCGACGCATACGCGGCTGCAGCACCAAACCCAGGCACTGCGCGCCGGCGTCCACCAAATACCGGCGTGTCCCGTTGATCGTCAGGAAAACCTCGTCCAGGCCCCTCCTACAGACATCCCAGTGCCGTGCGTGTTCCATCGTCACGTCCGCGCCGGTCTGGTGGGATCGATGCTGATCGGAGGACACTTACAGGGTGTGTTCGGTCGACCCCGACCCCCTGTGTGCCGGCGAGGCCGTGGGTTGTGCTTCGGTGGGTGGCGGGCGTAAGAGTCGTCGATCCTGTATCCATCCCCGAGCTTCCGGAACATGCGCCCACACAAGCGAATGCGAATCGGGCACAGCCCGGGAACGGTGGTCGGTGATGGATGTGGAGCACCCGCGGTGCGCGGGAATCGATCTCCGAGACGGACCAGGTGTGTGGGTCGATCCTGGTCGAGGCATATGCGACCGTCGGGGTCGTACCGGGAGGGCTCGAGCAATGTTGACACGATTCGCGGCGGTGGTCGCAGCGACGATCGGCCTTCTGGGGACCGTGGCGGTGGGTGTCGCGACGGCTGCGCCCCCGGTGGTGATGGGTGGTGGGACGGGGATCATCGTCAACGACGAATTGGTTTGCTCGCTCACGACGATCGGTCACGACAATGCGGGACGGCTGGTCGGATTGACGGCGGGGCACTGCGGTGCCGTCGGTGCGTCCGTGGTGGCGGAGACCTCGCAGGACAGTGGTGTGGTCGGCCGTTTCGTCGTGTCGAATCCGGCTCTCGACTACGCGGTGATCCAGTTCGATCCCGGGAATGTGACTCCCGTGAACCGGGTCGGCAGCGTCACCATCACGGGGATCGGTGCACCGGCCGGGTTCCCGCAGGTGGCGTGCAAGGAGGGCCGCACCACCGGCAACACCTGCGGCATCGTGTACGGGGACCTGCTCGGTACCGGGGAGACCTGGACGCAGGCGTGCGTCGTCGAAGGTGATTCGGGCGCACCGGTGGTCGTCGGCACCACGCTTGTGGCGATGGTCAACGCCTACCTCGTCGCATCGTGCGTGGGCCCGGAGGTCGGCACCAACATCAGTTCGATCGTCGCCGACATGAACGCAACGGGCGGGTACGGCGCCGGCTACCGGCCCATTTGAGCCCGAGTCCGTTGATGAGTGATCTGAGCAGCTCAGAAGGCCCCTGCCAGCGAATCTGTGCGTGGGCGTGTGTACGTACCAACCAGAGAGCCAGTCGAATCGTTGGATCCTCGGGTCGGACCACGTGGCACGACCGCGAGGTGAGCATCCGATTGGAGGTCACCCTCTCAGCCGGAACGGCTTCATACCGAACCCTGGTGCGGTTCTGCAGCGATCGTCCGTGGGGCGCGGCGACGAGGGGTTCAGGTCACCCGTCCCGGGTTCGAGGACCAAATTCCATCGACTCTGGTCGCCGCGTACCGCGGCGGTCACCAGTCCCATCGTCGGGGCACTCCGCACCTCCAGCCGTTTTCCGCTGGTACCGGGCTCCCGGCGGGTGGATGTCGGCGAGGACGCGACTCGATGGGGCCAGGCTAGGTGTCGCCACGTGGGCGGCCGAAACTTTCTCTCAATCCACCATGAATCACCGGTGACGGCCAGCGGAGAAGAACCCGAGGCGGCATGTCACCAGGTGGCGATCCAAAGCGAGGACATCATGACTGCAACCCAAGCTCGGCTGATTCGGTTCCTCGGCGTCACCCGGGCAGCAGTGGGCGTGGGAGCCCTCGTGCGGCCCCAGCTGGTGTACCGCTGTCTCGGGGTCAATGCCGGCGCCGACGGCGACACAGTGGCGCGGCTGTTCGCCATCCGCGAGGTAGCGGTGGCCGCGGCGGCTCTGCAACCGGACCCAACGGGACGCCGACTCGGGTTGGCCGCGGGGGTGCTGGTCGACTCGGTGGACGTGGTATCAGTGGCGATGGGGAGTCGGCACGGCGTGAGCGCCACGGGTGCGGTGCTCATCGGTGGCGCGGCGGCACTCTACGCGGTCGCCGGTGCCTACGCGCTCCTCATCTGACGACGTCGGCGCATCCCCTATCGGACACCAACTTCCCACATCACACACCGGATCCACTACGTGACGTTTGTTTCCGATGGGGTTGCGCCGACTCCGGGGTGTGGTCATCGAGCTCGAGGGCGACCGCGCGCGTGAGGGCGTCCTCGGCTGGGAGCGCGGCCTGCTCGGCGGACGAGAGATCGTAGCGGGAGACGGCGATCGGCTGGGTGGTGCCGGCGAGTGCGTACCGGACGACGGACTCGTTCTTGTCGGCGACCAGGAGCATCCCGACCGTGGGCTGGTGCTGGGACCTGCGCAGCCGGTCCTCGACGAGGGCGACATAGAAGCCGAGCTGGCCAGCGTCGCGCGGGTCGAATTTCGTGGTCTTGAGTTCGATGACCACATACCGGAGTTGGTCGACGTGGAAGAACAGCAAGTCGACGAAGAAGCCATCGCCCTCGACATCGAAGTGGACCTGGCGGCCAACGAACACGAACCCGGGGACGAGCTCGCGAAGGGTGTCGATGATGCGCTCGACGAGCCGATCCTCCAGCTGTCGCTCGGCGGCGCCCCCGTCGATGGCGAGGAACTCGAGCGTGAACGGATCCTTGGTGATCTGCTGAGCGAGCTCGGAATCGGTGCGCTCGAGAGCGTGCGGGAAGTTGGAAGAGTCCGCACCCTCTCGGAGGTGCAGGTGGGTCTTGATCTGGTGTGCCAGCACGGGACGACTCCAGCCATGTGCGATGTCCTTGGCGCTGTACCAGTCGCGCAACTCGGCGTCGTCGAGCTTCTCGAGCAACTCGATGACGTGGCCCCAGGGCAATTGGCCAACGGGTCGTTGACCGATTGCATCCGGGTCGGGCCACGCCTCGGCGAACCTCCGCATGTACTTCAGGTTGGCCGGCGAGAACCCCTTCGCACCGGGAAACTCTGTGCGCAGATCCGCGGAGAGCCGAGAGAGGACCTTGCTGCCCCAGGGGGCCGTCTTCTGCCGCTCGATGATCGTCGCTCCGATCTGCCAGTAGAGCCTGAGCAGTTCGGTGTTCACTCGGCGCTGGGCGATGTAGCGCGCCTCATGCACGAGTCGCTTGCCCAACCCGACAAATCCACCCTGGTCCAGCCTCGGTGAGGAGAGGAAAATAGGGACGATGGTCGACATCTATGAGGTACCCGCAGGAGAGCCACGCCTGACGTCATTCCTCCAGGCGCAACACACCACCCAGATCGCCCGGCGCGGCGAGTTGGTCGACGCACGCGACCGCCCGGCCCTGATCGCATCGACCGACGACGAGACGGTCGGGGTGCTGATCTACGACATCGACGGCACGAACTGCGAAATCGTGAACATGCGCGCATCCGGCCAATGGGGCGGCGTCGGCACGGCACTCATCGAACGCATCGCCGAAGTCGCCCGTGCACACGGCTGTTCGCGACTGTGGTTGGTCACGACGAACGACAACCTCGACTCGATGCAGTTCTACCAGCGGCGCGGCTTCCGCCTGTCGGCCGTTCGATGCGGCGCAGTGGACCAGGCGAGACGGACGCTGAAGCCGGACATTCCCGCCGTGGGCTACTACAAGATCCCGCTTCGGGATGAAATCGAGTTCGAGCGCGACCTCGAGCCCGCGTAGACGAGCTCGCCCCCACTCAGCCCGGCCGAGGAGGCGAAGCGGGCTGAGCGCCCATCTCGCTCTTCGGAGTGCGTGATTCCTGTTCGATGAGTGCCGCTGCTTTCTGCAACGCCGCGGCGATTATCACGTACTATAGTACGGGTAGGCGTACAATAGTGCGTGAGACATGACGTCCCTAGGGAACGGAATTATGGATCTGATTCGGCCGCTACAGACAGTGACGCCCACCCTTGATGGTGATGTGCTCGCTGCGCTGGCAGCCGCATCTGAGGCGACATTCACGACGGGCCAGTTGCACCGGGTGCTGCACCGCCATTCGGAGGAGGGGATACGGAAGGTGTTGCAACGATTGAGCAAGCAGGGCACGGTGCTGTCTTCGAGGGTGGGCCACGCGTTCGTGTACCAGCTCAATCGTGAGCACCTGGCGTTCCCTCATGTCATGGGCCTCGCCGACTTGTCTGGCGAGTTCCTGCGCAGGTTGGAGGCGCGGTTGGCCGGTTGGGAGGTTCCCCCGGTGTATGCCGCCGTGTTCGGTTCGGCTGCACGCGGAACGATGACGATCGATAGCGACATCGACATCTTTCTGGTCCGGCCGGACGACGTCGCGGTCGAGGAGTGGGATGAGCAGGTGGCGGAGCTGATGGCCGAGGTGACCAGATGGACCGGCAACGATGCGCGGGATCTGCAGTTCGCGGAGAGTGAGATCGCCGGCCGCGGCACGGACGAGCCGGTCCTGCGGGATGTGGTGAAGGAGGGGCTGACGGTGGCCGGTTCACGGGCCGGTTTCATCCGGTTGCTGCGTCGGGGTAATCGGTAGTGGGGCGGACGCGGCCGTGTGACCAGGCGGTCCGCCGGGGGCGGCTGAGAAAAGCCGAACAGTTCTTTCACCTGGCCGAGATCGGTCGCGACTTCGCCGACGAACCGGACGGGGTCGATGATGCGGTCGTGACGTTGTGGGTGCACGCGGGCACCGCAGCATCGGATGTCATCTGTTGCGCGCGACTGGGTAAGGATGCGCAGGGCGAGGACCACAAGGATGCTGTCACGCTGCTCGGGTCCGTCGACCCGACCACGGCGAAGCACCTCAGTGTGCTGCTGGGCCTCAAGACGCGGTCCGGTTACACCGATATGCCGACGAGCCGTACCGAATCGAAGCGCGCTGAACGTGCCGCCGAAGCCCTGATCGAGGCGGCCCGTCGCGCGCACGCTCAGGCCGGAAACTGAACGTAAGGACTCCGGGATACGGCTCGCCACGGACACTCAGCAATCTCGGTCGTTAGGCACGAGTTGTGCGCCAAATATGCTGGCAACCACGCTTCGCAGCCTTCTCGACGAGTTGGAAAGGTAGGTGAACCTGATGGCAAAGAGTCTCGAGCAGATGCTCGCCGAGCGTCCAGTCGATCGTTCCGCAGTCGACGCGCACAAGGCCCGCATGATCGACGAGTGCGTGCGTATCGACTGCAGTAGCTGCGCGAATCGGTGGCGATGACGCAGAAGCAGCTGGCCGAGCGGCTCGGAGTCGGGCAGAACCGAGTGTCGAACATCGAGCATGGCGACCTCAAGCGTGTTCAGATCGACACGTTGCGGCGGTATGTCGAAGCCGTCGGCGGAACACTGCGCGTCGAAGTCGAACTTGGCGACGAGCGCTTCCAGATCGCGTAATACCGACGGTCCGGGGGCAGCCGTGATGCTGGTCGGATGGTCCGGAAAACTCATGTTCCGTTCTAGACCTCGGCGGGCCCGGTGGTGGGATCTTGCTCGGCCGCGAAGGTGGCTTTCGCAAGGCCCAGGTAGCGCTCGGCTTCCGCTCGGCTGCGGGCCTGAATGTCGTAGCCGACGATCTCTGCCGGCGTGGTGTCGAACCTGTCCATCGCGTCGTGATCGTCCAGAATCCAGGCGGCGGCCTCCCCCTCGCCTGACGGCCAGGGTTCGGCGGCCGTCCACCCGCACCGGTGCACGGCTCGGGCCCCGGCAACCCAGTCGGCGAGCCGATTCCGATGCAGGGCGTCGACGCCTCCGTTCGCCTCCGCGTCCATCGCCCAGATCATTTCGACGAGACGGCCGATCGGCCAGTCGCTATCCGGGATAGGAGCGGGCCGCGCACCCACAGGAGCGATCGCATCGTCTGCGATGATCGCTGAACTATCCACCGCGCGGAGTGCCTCGGGGAATCGTTCGTGGGTGGGTGTCCTGATAGGTGCGGGCGGCCTTCTTCTTCGCGGAATTCTTCGTCATCGCGGCGGTCCAATCACGGTGGTCACCACAAACACGCCACCGACCACCCGAGGCCCTCGTGACCCACGCTGACGGCCTACCTGTCTCCATACGGCCGATCGGCCCTCGCCCAACGCGTTGTCGATGATCACTGACCGTTGCGCCGTGCCGCCGAACGGCTCCAATGCCCACAGGCAACCGCCAAGCAATGGGCGGGGGTTGGCCACCTCGACACCCAAGCCAACGCATTGCGCGAGGCTCCACCACACCTTTCTGTGACCAAACCGTTATAGTCGCATCCCATGGGTTCGGTTCTCGGTATCTCGGTCGGTGCCAGCGCGGTGCGTTTGGCGTGCCCGGCCGCCGGACGCGTCGGCAGCCCCGTCTTCCGGACGCAGGCCGTGGGCGTGGCCCGCGGTGGACCCGAGGAACTGGCCGCCGAATCCATCGGCACGGTGCTCGCCGAGCGCGCGGACACCGGACCGGTGTCGGCCGTCGGCGTCGCCTACCAGGACCGGGCGCAGGCCGGTGCCGTGCGGGCCGCGCTGGCCCGGCAGCAGCTCGGCAACTACCTGTTGGTGCCCGAAGTGACCGCCGCGCTCCGGACGCTCGAGGTGTCCGGCGTGCTCGCGGACCACGTGACGTTGGTGTTCTACGACCTGGGCGGTTCCGGCGTCACCGTCACCGTCGTCGATCGCTCCACCGGGATGGTCCTCGGCACCGCACGCAGCGACCGGATCAGCGGCGACCACATCGACCGGCTGATCCGCGACCACCACCTCGACCAGCACCGTGTCGCACGCCCCGCCGACGCGGCCGCACAATTGGCGCTCGACACCCAATGTCGGCACGCCAAGGAACGGCTGTCGACCAGCGACGCGGTGTGCGTGCCGGGCGAGGGCGGCCTGCTGCTGCTCTCCCAGGACACCTTCGACGCGCTGATCGCGGGCCCCGTCGAAACCTCGGCGCACCTGACCGGCGAGGTCGTCGGAAGGTCGGGCCGCACCCCGGACGCGGTGGTGCTGATCGGCGGCGGCGCGCGGATACCACTCATCCGGTCGGTGATGGAATCACGGTTGGGCCTGCCGGTGATCGTGCCCGGGCAACCCGAACTGCTGACCGCGGAGGGCGCCGCCCTGCTAGCTCGGCCGGAGTGCCGGCAGGCGACACCGGAACCGCTCCGCTGCCCTCTCCGGCGGCGCCGCCGCCGGAGAGGACCGAAACGACACCCGAAACCGCTGCCGAGGGGGCGGGTGCACCGCCCGGCCCCCAGGACCGGCCGTCGACCGCAAGGCCGCCGGTGGCCCCGGGAGGCTCAGCCCACCCTGATCGCTCCTGAGTTAGCCAGCCGGTACCGCCACAGCGTCGAGTGGTCGGACGACCACTGGCAGTGGCGCCTCATGACCGCGACGCGTATTACGCAAGGTGACCTGGAGCAGATTCGTAACTCCATCCAGGGATGACGGATTGATGTCAACGTGTTCAGGGAGTTCAACGTGTTCAGGGAGTTCAACGTGTTCAGGGAGTTCAGGGTGTGCGGGCCGACTCACATCGCCCGACCGAAAGCCGAACCTGCACCGCGACGAGATCGGCGACCAGCGCGCAATCGCAAGGGTCAGCGCTCGTCCCGAAAGCGGATCCCGCACCGGGACGAAGTGGTGTCTAGAGCATGCCGGCAGCCGTCCGCCCTCGTTCCGTGAGCGGATCCGGCTACGGAACGGTCACGTGGCGTTGAACAGCGCCGTCGAGGGCGTTCGGGAGTTGGGGCAGGTGCACCCCGGGTGCTTCGCTGGTGGCCTTCCGCTCGTCATTGCGGTCGGGGGTGGCTGCGACCATGCTGAGCGAACCATGGATGGGAGCAGTCGGTATGAGCCTCGGCAGGCAGATCGGCCCGGAGTTCCAAGCGTTCGACTTCACGCACGACCGGCGCACGTATGAGGTCTTCAAGGGTGGTTCGGGGCCGGCGGTTCTCGTGCTCCACGAGATCCCCGGCCTGCATCCGGGTGTCATCGCTTTCGCCCGTCGGCTCATCGCTGCCGGCTACACCGTGTACCTGCCGTCCCTGTTCGGGCGCCCCGGAGCCCCCGCGAATGGCCGCGAGAGTGTGCACTCGATCCTGCGGGTGTGCGTCGCGAGGGAGTTCACGAAGCTGGCCGACCGCACGAGCCCCGTCGTCGGGTGGCTACGGGCACTCGCAGCCTCGGCCTACCGTGAGTGTGGCGGTCCCGGGGTCGGCGTGGTCGGGATGTGCTTCACCGGAGGTTTCGCGCTGGCGACAGCGCTCGAACCCTCGGTCGTCGCGTCCGTCATGAGTCAGCCGGCCATGCCCGCGCCGATCGGGCAGCGGGGCCGTGCCGCCCTGGGCCTGGACGCTGAGGATCTCAGCACTATCACGGCGCGGGCGAATGACGGGCTGCATGTGCTGGGGCTCCGGTTCACCCACGACCGGGGTTGCCCGCCGGAGCGCTTCGAGACCCTGCGGTCGACGCTCGGTGCCGCCTTCGAGGGGATCGAGATCGACTCTTCCCCCGGCAACGCCGCCGGCATCGCGCCGTCGGCGCACTCGGTGCTCACGGTCTCCCTCGTCGACGAGCCGGGGCATCCGACCCGGGTCGCCCTCGACCGGGTCCTGGCGTTCCTGGCCGAGCAGCTGCGTTCTTGAACACGTCGCGGCGTGAGGGATGCCGACTACCAGAGCAGGGTCGCGCACATCGCCGAGGGCCGGCTCCCGAAATTGAGCTGCCGAACCCGCAGTGTTCTTGCTGACTTGCCCTCGTTGGCGTTCTCGCCCCCATCGCTGGCCGTTCCGCTTTCGGGGCGGCAAAGGGTCGATTGAGCATGGCCGCTCCTGCGGTGACGCGCACGGATGTCAGGGCCATCACCGTCGCGGGGGGACCTTCGACCCTTGTGATGGCCGTGTCCAGAGGAGCCACACTGGTAGGAGGAGACGGAGATGGTGATTCTTGTTGGGTATTCCAGCAAACACGGTGCCACCGCGGAGATGCATCGCGGAGACTCTCACGCTGGCAGGAGAGCATGCCGAGGCTCGACCTGTTCAGCAGGCGGGTGATCTGGGCGGCTACGAAGGGTTCGTCATCGGCAGTGCCGCCTACTCGATGCACTGGCGAAAGGACGCGACGGCTTTCGTCATGAGCACCCGGGACCTGTTGGCGCATCGGCCGGTGTGGCTGTTCAGCACCGGCCCTCTCGGCACCGACGCCAAGGGAATGAGCCTGCGCACGACCGCCGAGCCCAAGGAGATCCGTGGATTCCGGACGGCGATCCACCCCCGAGACCACCACGTATTCTTCGGTGCCCTCGATCCCGGCAGGCTCACCGAGAAGACATTGCGAAAGCTCCCGGCCGCTCGCGCGATGATGCCCGAACGCGACTTCCGTGACTGGACGGACATCGAGGATTGGGCGCGGAGCATCGCGGAGGAGTTGACGCAACAGGACGCACGACGTGCGGAGGAGGAGCCCTGATGAGTGCCCCACCGGCACAACCACATGCACAGAGCTCTGCCGGTGCAGCCGCCAAGGCGGGTGGCTCTCAACTGCTCATCGATCGGCTCCTGCCAACATTCGACGTCGCAGTCGTGCACGCCGACGTCTTCCGGGCGGCGCCTGCGCAGTGCTACCTGGCCGCCAGCGAGCTGGACCTCTTTCAGACCCCATTGATTCGGACCCTGATCGACATCCGGGGACTGCCGCAGCGTGTGGCAAGCACGCTCAGGGGGCGCGGGACGACAACCACGTTCGAAGCGTCCCGACGTACGTTCCGGCTCAAAGACATGGTTGATCTGGGATGGATCTCGCTCGGCGACACCCCGGGTGTGGAGATGGTTCTTGGCCAGGTGAGCCGCCCTTGGAAGGGGGTCGCGGTCTCCACCCACGCACCGACCACGCCAGAGCAGTTCGCGAACTTCGATGAACCTGGATTCGCCAAGATCGCCACCAGCCTCAGGATCGATCCCTACGGGAACGACTCCTCAATCCTGACGATGGAAACACGAGTCGCCATCACCGACGACAGCAGCCGCCGCCGGTTCAGGCGCTACTGGCTGGTCATCGGCCCCTTCAGCTCTCTCATCCGTCGAATGGCGCTGCGCCTGCTTGCGACTGAGCTTCGCCGGTCGACCCCTGGCAGGCCACACGATGGTGGAGCGGGATGATCGGGTGAACCCACGTCTCCGCGTAGCACCACGGCTGTGGACGGTCCGTGGGCACGATCAACCGACCACCAACGAAAAGGATTGCGATGGCATATCTGAAGCCACCTGCCTTCACCCGGCACCTTGCCAATCCGTTGGCGATGCGGCTGAGCGCGCGCGGCGTCGCCACCCTCACGGTCGTCGGTCGCCGTACCGGGGATCCCCACAAAGTGCCGGTCATTCCTGTCGAAGTTGGCCAGAACCGCTATCTGGTTTCCCCCTAAGGTGAATCTGACTGGGTCCGCAACCTCCGAGCTGCCGGCACAGGCGAGTTGAGCCGCAAGGGGCAAACCGAGGTCTTCCGGGCCGCCGCGGTCCCAGTCAACGAGCGGAAAGCCATCATCGCCCCGATACCGCGAGGTCGCGGGGAGCCTTGTAGGCCCGTGCTTCACGAAGCTGCCCGACGTCAAGGATCATCCGGTGTTCCACATCGTTCAAATGTGCTGACTTGCAGTCAGCGGGCGACTGGTTCGTCTGGAACCACGACGCTGGCCGTCTTCGGCAGGCAGAACCAGTAATTCCCACCGTTCAGGTAGCGGACCCCTCACCGGACACCCCCGCGATGATCGTCACGCGGAGCGTGACCAGTGCGGGATCCCCTGTGGTTGCCGCCGGGGCCGGGCAGAAGCCGGCACAGCTGCGGGCGGCGTGCTCGTCGGCGTGCCGCAGGTCACTCGGTCTCGGCGGCTCGGTTGTGTTCGGCAACGGTGTTTGCCAGACAGGCCCGAGCTCGTGGCGCGCGCTCCTGGGAGGATGATCGTGGGTGCTGGTGGCGCGAGTGCGGCAGGCGCAGACCGGGCCGATAAAGACCGAGGATGTGGACGGTTCATTTCTGGCCTTCCCTGAGTGCCCAGGGCCGTCCCCGGAGGTGGTGGTCATCCACGAGGGCCGCCGGCAGCCGCGGATTCCTGGCAGGCGGCTGCTCGCCTTCTTCGACGAACACATCCGGAAAGATCCGACACAACCCTGATCAACGCCCGAGCGTCGAACGGGTGGCGCCGGTCCACCCGGGAGGAGGAACCTCATGACGTTGATCTGGTCAAGGTCAGGCAGAGGTGGGCCCGTGTTCAGCGGCTCGGACCTTCGAGGTAGTTCTTGAGGTCGACCCAGTTGCGCCGTTCCCACCGGGGGCCAACGAACACCAACACGGGCGTGAGCACCCGCATGGGGCCGACCAGCCGCATGGCCCAGTCCACCCCGCAGCCGTGTGCCGCGCCGTCGGTCTCGGCGAAGGTCAGCGTGCCGTGGGCGTACGCGTACGACGAGCAGATCACGTTGTGGAGACAGTGGGGCCGCTGGTACTCCACCATCTCCAGGGCCATCCGGCCTCTGGCGCCCAGGCCCTTGGGTTCGGCGACGAATCGGGAGCCTGCTCCGACCGGCTCGTGGGTGAGCATCTCGGCCCGGACGATGCGCGGGTTATAGCGGGGCTCGTTGCGCTCGTCGGCGACGGTGTCGAACACTTCGGTGATCGCGGCGTCGATGAGGACCTCTCCGGTGATGCGCGCCATCACGGCGCTCCATTTGACCCAGCGACCGGATCCTGGCTCGGTGGCCGGGCGCCGAGGGCCGCGGCGAAACCTCGAACCAGGTTCGGGGTGTCCTGCTCCGTCAGCGCACGGCCGTGACCCGGGCCGAGGACCGTCGGGCCCAGGGCGGCGAGATTCTGGATCGAGGTGGCGGCCGCGGCCTGGCTCCAGGTCGTGTACCAGGGCGGGCCGGACAGCCCCGACTGCTGACTCAAGAGACCGTAGATGCTGTTGAGGCGGAGGTTGACCAGTGCGTCACCGGCGATCAGGACCCCGTCCGCGGGGCGGAACAGCGAGATGTGTCCCGGGGTGTGGCCGGGTGTGGCCACGACCTCCCACCCGGGAAGTCCCGGCACCGGCTCTGCGGGTCGCAGCGTGTGAGCGACCTCGCCCAGGGTGTTGCGCGCCAGCAGCTTCTCCCTCCTGCGGCGGCCGATGACGCGCATCGCCGGGAGTACGACCCAGTGGTCCAGCGGCCCGGCGGCCTTGCGGATGGCACCGTAGTCGCCGTTGGCGATCGGCAGCTCGTCGGGGTGGAGGAACACCGGACACGACCACCGGCCGGCCAGCTCGCGGGCGGCGCCGGAGTGGTCGGGGTGCGCGTGGGTCAGCACGATCGCCCCCGGCCGCTGGTCCGCGCCCAGCACCTGCCTCGTCGCGGCCTCGATCCGGTCGGCGTCACCAGCCCAGCCGGTGTCGACCAGCACCCAACCGTCCGCCCCGCGGACCAGGTAGACGTTGGTCTGCGTGCGCCCCCGCGGGCCGATGCACACCACGCCGGGGGCAATCTCCCACACCGCAACGCTGTCGTGCCTCACCGAGCGAGTATCAGTCACGCGGAAGACCGGGTAGCGCGGCGCCAGCTCCGCCAGCCGTTCCGGAGTCGCGGGCTCCTCGAGCCCGAAGTACCACTTCGCCTGCTCTCGCGCGGCCGGCTCGCCGCTACGCCGCCGCCCCGCCTCGAGGTACGCCGCAAGCACCGGGGCGCGCTGTGCCATCGGCACCTCCTCCAGCCGGGCACGACGGGTGCCGCGCCGACGCAGCACCGCCTCGCCGCCAGCCGCGCGGACATTACGCACCCACTGCGACTCCCCAGCCAGGGCGACCAGATAGTCCACGCCCTCGTGCCGGGTGACCAGGATCGGGATGCGACGAGGCCGGCCGGTGC
This sequence comes from Rhodococcus sp. A14, assembly GCF_011603105.1. NCBI lineage: Bacteria > Bacillati > Actinomycetota > Actinomycetes > Mycobacteriales > Nocardiaceae > Rhodococcus > Rhodococcus sp. A14. The sequence goes on from NZ_JAAOQS010000123.1 coordinate 13,645, forward strand.
GCCGACCCCGCACCTCCAAGGTCACCGCATCCCGCGGTGCCAGCCCCAGCGTGGTCAACGGCACCCCGACCGGGTTCAACCGGCGGTACCAGCCCGCCGGCGGCCGGTAGGACCCGCCCCCGGAGTAGTCCTGAGGATGCAGCCACCGGACGGCCAGCCGCGCCCACCACCCCTGCGCGTCGCGGGCGGTCGTCTGGGCTCCTTGTCGAGCTGTCACTTCGTCACTCGGCTCTCCGATTCAGGCAGGATCCGTCCGGTGGCGCAACCGGGCAAGTCGCCTCGGGTCACACCCACGCTCGTCCTCCCGGCTCCGGCTGTCCAGTGCCGAAGGACCCACGAGGCTCCGTCCTTCCACAGCTCAACCCGGTCGTCGTCAGGAGTCGGCGTTACCGCGAGGCCGAGAACCCCGCGGTGACGCGGTCTCGCGCAGCCCGGATCGAGACCAGATCTCCTGGGTGCGGGCGGGGAAATCGCGACGCGGCTGATCACGGTTTCCGTGGCCACTTCTCACAACGAACCCGAGCAGGGCGACGGTGAGCCAGGTTGCACCGCCACGCCAAGTGGTCTGTTCAGGCCGGTGGCCGCGGTGGTGGGAGTGCCACCGGAGACCGGCAGCGACACCACCGTGCCGCCGAAGTACTCGGTGATATAGAGGGTGTCGCCGGGGACCGCGATCCTGCTCGGGCCGTTTCAAGCCGGGGCGTGGTGCACACCGGGACTGTCGGAAATGCTGGTTCATGTCACTCCTTTACGTTCTGTGAAAACCTGTGGTCCTTGAAGAACGGCACCGGAATAACGAGGACTGCGGCGGTGTGGGCGACGGGTGTGAGGTCGCGTGGCGGACTGTCTGGTGTTCGATGATGGAGCGTCTGCATGTCAGCTGCCGAATTCAGCTGGTAAACAGAGAGATCCGAAGCACTTCGGGGCGGTCACGGTGACGGGGATCGGTTGCGCGGTTGCACCCGTGGGGTCGAAGAATGGCACCGTTCCCCACTGTTCTTGCTCTTGGCCGTTGTCTTGCGCACACGCCCAGTAGACGAAAGTAGTTTCCTGCGGGAATATCTGAGAGTGTGTTTGAAAACCGTCGGGTCCGGGCGAGTCGCCTGGTCATGGTCGCGATCATCGCGATGTGAACCATGGCTTCGTGGTGGTGGGGTCTGGTTTCGTAGTCGCGCACGCAGCGGCGGTGCTTGTTGATCCACGCGAAACTTCTCTCGACCACCCACACGCGGGGCCGGACGTGGAAACCCGTGCTGCCGGGGATGCGTTTGATGATCTCTATAGGGATGGGTGGCGAGGTGGAAGCCGGCTCTCAATGCGTTTGCAATCACGTTCGAAGGCCGAATCACCCCGAGTAAGAACTAAACCGATGCGCCAGAGCTAGATCCACCGAAAACCTGACACTCCCACTCGCGCGGTAACTCCTCTTCGCGCGGCTTCACGGTGTGGATGAGGAGTCGGCGGTAGCGACACCTCGAATCGTCAATGCCGTGCTGAAATGGACGACCGTGGCGGGGTCCGCGAGGTCGGCGCGGGTGAGGTGTTCTATCCTCTGGATCCGCTGTTTCACAGTGTTCGGGTGGAGATGGAGTTCTTGTGCGGTTTCGGCCCGGTTGAGTTTGCGGGCGAGGTACGTCTGGAGTGTCTCGAGAAGGTGGGTTCTGTGGTCGCGGTCGTAGGCGAGGAGTGGCGCGAGGGCGCGGTCGGCGAACGCCAGCAGTTGCGCCGGGTCGTCGAGTTGCAGTAGTAGGCCGGTCAACCCCAGGTCCGCGAGTGTGACGACTGTTCCGGATCGTCCTGCACGGAGCGCGATGTCTAGTGCCCCGCGTGCCATACGATAAGCCTGCGCGTAGGTGCCGTGCTTGTCGTGGGTAGACAGCGCAACGCTGGCCGCGGTCGTCGGCGAGACGCTGTTCATGACCGTGTAAAGCCGTTCGGCGGCTTGCTGTTCGCTGAGCACGATCGTTGTCCCAGTGCTGTTTTCCGTTTCGCTGCCGATCGGCCAGAGGACCACGATTCTTCCGTGGTGCATGGCCGCGAGGGGCCGGGGTCGGTAGGGACGGACGAGATCTGAGACGGCGGTGAGCGCGCGGTGATAGATGTGCGTGCTCGCGTCTTCCTCGGTCGCACCGAGCGCTCCGACTATCGCAATGTGTGGGCGTGCGAGATCGTGGCCGAGATACTGAGCTCGGTGTGAGAGCTGTTCGGTTACCTCTGACCCAGGGGTGAGTAGCTCGGCCAGCAACTCGCCGCGCAGCCGGTGTTCGGTTTCGACGCCGGTGCGGATGCGGAACAGTTCGAGCGAGATGACCAGTGCGGCATGCTCGACGGCTCGCTCACCGAGTTGATCCAACCCCCCGCGGTCCCCGGAATACCAGATGCGGGCGACCACTTCACCGTCCAATCGCACACTCGCGACCCAGAACGGGTGTTGCCCATCCTCGACGCGAACGGGTTTCGTCGATGAAGTGGCATCGGTGGCAGTGGTGGTCCAATCGGGGTCGGGGAGCCTGGCGGAATCGCCCGCTGTCGCCAGCACGGTACCCCGCGCGTCCTCGACGAGCACGGGGCGTCCGATCAGTTCGGCGAGCACGCGCGTGATGCCATCGAGGCCACCGGCGCGGAGTGTGACGTCGAGTAGTCGCTCGTGGATCTGTTCCGACCGCGTCAAGATGTCGCGCTGCGCGCGCAGAGACTCGTTGAGTCGGCTGAGCTCGTCGAGCCTGCGCGCGGACGTCAGGGCAATCGCGGCGTGGTTGGCCAGCAACGACATCCGTTCGGTCTCGTGCTGAGTGAACGTGTGGAGGGGCGTGTAGTAGCCGTTGAGTGTGCCCAGCACATGTCCTTCGGCAACCAGCGGTACCGACACGATCGCCCTATAGCCCTGATCGCGTGCCACCCCTCCCCACGGGGTGAACTGCGGTTCGGCGGTGATATCCCGGATCGTCACCGGCCGGCCCGTGTGGAATGCCTGCGCGGAGGGCGCGGTGCTGTCGAGTCCGACGGGTCGGTCCGCGTTGATGCGGGCGACGTACTCGTCCGACAAGCCACTCCACCCGGTGATGAGCAGACTCGTCCCGGCGTCGTTCGGTGTGAGGACTCCGCAAAAGTCGAACCCGAGTAGCGATCGCGCGGTCCGGGCAACGAGATCGAGCACTTCGCGGAGTCCGTCACCGGACGCCGCAGCTGCGCTGAGTGTGCGCAGGCTGGTCAGCCACGTTAGCAATTCTGCCGACGGTCGGAGTTCGGTGTCACGCGAGGTCACCTCACCAGGTTCCCACGATTGTCTCAGCAAACATATATCACGCCGAAGTATGTCTCTGTTGACATTGATGTGGGTCACATCCGCCGCCGATACTCGTCGTATGCCCTGGTGGGGCGCCGCGCAATATCCCGATCAGCTGCCACGCCAGGGCACCACCACACTCGACGCGAAGGACTCGACGCCATGACCGACACCACCACGGACCTGACCACCTCCGACGTCGCACCGACGAGCTCGGTGGCCACGCGCGAGATCCTCGACCCGTCCACCGGTGAGGTCATCGACGTCGTCGCAGAGCATGGCGCCGCCGACGTCGACGAGGCCGTCCGGATCGCTCGCACAGCGCTCGAGTCGGGGCCGTGGCCGGCGATGCCCCGGAGCGAACGCGCCCGACTGCTGCTGCGTATCGCGGACGCCATCGAATCCGCGTCTGAAGAGCTTTTCCAGCTGGAAACGCGCAACAACGGCCGCCCGGTCACCGAAACGCGTGCCCAGCTTTCCCGGGTCCCGGAATGGTTTCGATACAACGCCGGTCTGCTGGCAGCTCAGCGCGACGCCGTCCTGCCTAGCGACGGACCGTATCTGACCTATCAGCGGCGCACGCCGCTCGGTGTCTGCGGCATCATCACCCCGTTCAACCACCCGATGCTGATCCTGGCACGCAGCCTGTCGGCAGCGCTCGCGAACGGAAACACCGTCGTCGTGAAACCGTCCGAGATGACCCCTCTGACCACCCTCGCGCTGGCGCGGATCATCAAGGACGCGGGACTTCCCAACGGTGTGGTCACCGTCGTCACGGGAGGCCGCGAGGCAGGCGCACGCCTGACGCAGCATCCCGACGTCGCGAAGATCACCCTTACCGGCGGCACCGAGGCCGGACGCTCGGCCGCCGTCGCGACCGCCTCCCGGTTCGCCCGTGTGACCGCCGAACTGGGCGGCAAGACACCAATCATCGTGTTCGAGGACGTCGACCCGGTAGTGGCCGCCGAGGGAGCCGCGTTCGCGGCATTCGTCGCCGCGGGACAATCCTGCGTCGCCGGGTCCCGCTTCCTCGTCCACCGCAGCATCTACGACCAGTTCGTCACCGCGCTCAGTGCTCGCGCCCGCGCAATCCGGCTCGGCGATCCCGCCGATCCCCGGACACAGATGGGGCCGTTGATCAGCGACCGCCAGAGGGAAAAGGTCCGACACCTCATCGACACAGGGGTCGTCGAGGGCGCGAAACTCTCCGCCGGAGGCCGCATACCCGACCTCCCCGCTCCTCTCAGCGGTGGTTTCTTCCTCGAACCGACCGTGCTGGCCGACGCCACCATCGACATGACGGTGTCCCAGGAAGAGATCTTCGGCCCCGTCGCGGTCGTCATCCCCTTCGACGACGAACACGACGCGATCAGCATGGCCAACGACAACCGCTACGGACTCGGCGCAGGCGTGTGGACCCGAGACATCGCCCGCGGGCACCGCGTCGCCGACCGTATCGTCGCCGGAATGGTGTGGGTCAACGATCACCACCGGCTCGAACCATCACTTCCCTGGGGCGGCGTCAAGGAGTCCGGCGCAGGCAAGGACGCCGGAGCCGAATCCTTCGACGACTTCTCCTGGATCAAGACCATCGTCGTCCGGATCTCCGATGATCACGTCGACTGGTACGGCGGCCAAGACAATCTGCGCTTGAACTGACCGATCACCCACCACACCAACGCATATCGCAAGATATGCGGGCGATCACACATGCAGATCCCGCCACCCCACACAGATTTACCCCTCCCGGAAGGAGCGTCGGATGACGACGCAACACCACACCGCCGGTTCCGGCACGAAGCACTGGCGCACCGAAATCAGTCGCATGCAATGGCTCGTTCTGATCGGCACCACCCTCGGGTGGGGATTGGACGGATTCGCCGGCAGCCTTTACGTTCTCGTCCTCGGCCCCGCCATGGCCGACCTGCTTCCGCACAGCGGAATAACGGTCGACTCGCCGGCGATCGGATTCTACGGCGGCCTCACCGTGGCCTTATTCCTCGTCGGTTGGGCCGTCGGCGGCATTCTCTTCGGCATACTCGCCGACTACTTCGGCCGAACCCGCGTGCTGTCCCTCGGAATCCTCACCTACGCCGTGTTCACCGCCGCCGCCGCGTTCGCCGACACCTGGTGGCAACTCGGCATTCTCCGGTTCATCGCCGGACTTGGTTCAGGTGTCGAAGCACCTGTCGGCGCGGCCTTGATCGCCGAGACCTGGCGCAACCGGTACCGCGCCCGCGCGGGCGGCATCATGATGTCCGGCTATGCCGCCGGATTCTTCGTCGCAGCAGCGACTTACGCGGTACTCGGCAGCCATGGCTGGCGGATCATGATGGCGCTGGCGGTCATCCCGGCGCTGCTCGTCTGGTTCATACGCCGCTACGTGCCCGAACCGCCGGAGATCGAAGCGAGCATCCAGGCCCGCAAGGACCGCAAGGAATGCGGTGATGCCACCACTGAGGACGGTTTCGTGCTACGCCGACTGTTCACCGGCCCCATGTTGCGCCCGACCCTCGTCTGCACGGCCCTGGCCACCGGCTCGCTCATCGCGTTCTGGAGCGTCTCGACGTGGTACCCGCAGATCATCCGGCAGATGACCGCGACCGACGCCCAGGCTCCCGCCGGAACAGCAGATCACCGGGTCGCCCTGGCGTCGATGCTCTTCAACGCCGGCGGCATCATCGGATACGCATCCTGGGGGTTCCTGGCCGACGCGATCGGCCGGCGCAAGACCTTCGCGCTGAGCTTCGTCATATCCGCCGCGGCCATCGCCTACGTCTTCCCGTTCGAGCACAGCTACCAGGAATTCCTCGTCGCGATGCCGATCCTCGGATTCGGGCTGTTCGGCGCACTCTCCGGCACGTTCATCTACGGACCGGAAGTGTTCCCGCCGAGCGTTCGTGCCACCGCCCTCGCACTGGTCAACAGTGTCGGCCGATTCGTCACCGCGACCGGACCGCTCATCGCCGGCGTGATCGCCACCTCCTGGTTCAGCGGCAACCTCGGACTCGCCACCGCAACCATCGCAGCCGTCGGCCTGATCGCCTTCGCCGGACTCGCCTTCGCACCCGAAACCCGCGGAAAGCCGATGCCGACCGACCCGCATCCCCCGGTCCCCACACCCCACCAGCCCATCCCCACGGCCTCCGGCCGAGAAGAGAGCCTCTCATGAACACCTACGACTCCGCGAGAGCCATCGTCGTCGGCGGCTCGATCGGCGGACTCACCACCGCCCTGCTGCTTCGCGACCTCGGATTCGCCGTCGACATCTACGAACGCACCCCCACCGCCCTCGATGGACGAGGCAGCGGCATCGTCCTCCAGCCCGACACCGTGCGCTGGTTCACCGAACGCAGCACTCAGCGCCTCGCTGACCTCAGCACCACCACGAAATACGTGCAGTACCTCGACCACGCGAACTCGGTGATCTACAAGGAGGAACGCACCTGGACCTACACCTCCTGGGGCACCTTCTACCGTGCACTCCTCGCCGACTTCGGAACCGAGCACTATCACCTCGGCGAATTCGCGTGCGGATTCACCCAGACCGACACCACCGCCACCGTGCGGTTCGTCAGCGGCCGCGAAGAACCCGCCGACCTCGTCGTCTTCGCCGACGGCATCACATCGGTCGCCCGGCAACGCTTCGACCCTGACACGTCGCTGCACTACTCCGGCTACATCGGATGGCGTGGCACCGTCCCGATGACCGATCTCGGCGACAAAACCCGCACCCTGATGAGCGACGCCATCACCTACAGCGTCGTCCCCCAATCCCACATCACCCTCTACCCCATCCCCGGCGAGGACGGCATCGCCCCAGAACACCGCCTGATGAACTACGTCTGGTACCGCAACGTGCCCGCCGGCCCGGAACTCACCGAACTGCTCCTCGACAAGCGAGGATTCCCCGGGTCGGTATCCGTGCACCCCGGCCAGGTGCAAGACCGCTACATCACCGAAATGAAGAACACCGCCGCCACCCAGCTCGCCCCCGCCGCCGCGGAAGTCGTGACCGCGACAAAGACCCCGTACCTCCAGGTCGTCTCAGACTCCCGCTCCGCCCACATGGCCCAGGGCCGCGTTGCACTCATCGGGGACGCCGCATGCAGCGCCCGCCCCCACGCCGCCGCCGGCACCGCCAAAGCCGCCGCCGACGGATGGGCCCTCGCCGCAGCACTACACGACGCAGACGGCGACATCACCGCCGCCTTGGCGAAATGGGAACCCGGACAACTCGAACTGAGCGAATCCCTACTCGCCCGCGTCGTGTCCATGGGCACCCGATCACAGGTGACGAACACCTGGACCCCAGGCGACCCCGAACTGCGGTTCGGCCTGTACGGACCCGGCCGCTAACACGCACCCCTCACAACGAACCAAGGAAACACCATGACGGACAACAGATTCCTCGCCGACCTCCCCCTCGCGGGAGAACTGGTCGCCACCAACTTCGACAGCTGGCCCGACTGGCTGACAACCGAATTCACCGACCACGCCCACGACGGGCACGTCGGATCGACCCTGCTCAGCGAATCACCACGGGTGCGGGTATGGGAAATCCGCCTCGCTCCCGGCGAACGCTGGCACGCACACCGGCACGTCCTCGACTACTTCTGGACCGCCGTCAACGCCGGACGCAGCCGACAGCACACCCACGACGGCACCGTCCGAGAAGTGGCCTACCACGCAGGAGAAACCCGCCACTTCCACTTCGCAGCCGGCGAGTACCTGCTCCACGACATCGAGAACATCGGTGACACGGAACTGGTATTCACCACCGTCGAACACCTCGACAGCGCCAATTCCCCCCTCCCACTGGGCGAATCAGGAAACGGAGTCGTGCAGTCATGACCGCGGCGAAGATCGCCGACGGAGTCATCGACGTACACGCACACTGGCTACCCCGAAACCTGTTCACACTCCCCCCGGGTGTCCCGTTCGGGCAGATGCACGATCGTGACGGCGAGCTCTACCTCGGAGAAGTTCCCCTGTCGATACCCGCGGCGGCCATGAGCGATGTCCCCGCCATCCTCGACGACATGCGCCGCGCGCAGGTCGGTGTTCGGGTGCTGTCGGCTCCGCCGTTCGCCTTCCCCGTCCACGACACCGACGGCGCCGACGCCTACGTCGACGCGTTCAACACCGCCCTGGCCGAGGTCGTGGCCGGCACCGACGGCGCCCTCATCGGCCTGGGCATGGTCACCTTCGGCGACCGCGGTCGCACCACCGAGCACATGCAGAATCTGGCGAACACCCCCGGCATCGCCGGGGTCGCCATCCCGCCGCTCGTCGGCACGGAGTCGCTCGACCGCGGATCACTACGCCACATCCTCAGCGAAGCAACACGACTCGACCTGGCGGTGCTGGTCCACCCCATGCAACTCCCCCGGCCTGAATGGCCCGACTACTATCTCGCCAACCTGATCGGCAACCCAGTCGAGTCCGCGACCGCGGTCGCCTCAATCGTCCTCGGAGGAATCCTTGACGAGCTCCCCGACCTGCGGATCTGCTTCGTCCACGGCGGCGGGTGCTCAGCCGGCCTCCTCGGACGCTGGACCCACGCATGGAATGCCCGCCCCGACGTCCGTCGCAGCTCCACATATGCACCCGACAAGACGTTCGCGAAGCTCTACTTCGACACAGTCACCCACGACCCGCACCAACTGGCACTGCTCCGCGCCCACGCCGGTGTCGACCGGATCCTGTGCGGCAGCGACTACCCCTTCGACATGGCCGAACCGGACCCCGTGCTCTTCGCCACCACCCACGGCCCCACCGCACCGGCACTGACCGAGTCCGCCCGGTCATTCCTCGGACTCTGACCCCACCTAACACCCACCGCGATCGTCACAACCTCAGGACAGACCATGAGTCATCTCTTCACCCCACTCACCCTCCGCGACCTCACCATCGCCCACCGTGCCTGGATGTCACCAATGATGCAGTTCGCCGCCGTCCCCGACGGACCCGAGACCGGCACCGTCACCGACTGGCACCTGCAACACCTCGGATCCCGCGCAGTCGCCGGGGCCGCGCTGATCATGGTCGAAGCCACAGCCATCACCCCGGACGGCCGCAGCAGCGACTACGACCTCGGCCTGTGGAACGACCACCAAGCCCACTCGCTGCGCCGACTCACCACATTCCTCCGCGACCAGGGCACCGTCCCGGGAATCCAACTCGTCCACGCAGGCCGCAAAGGATCCACCGGACTCCCCTGGCCCGACCACGACCGACAACAGAACACCTGGCCCACCGTCAGCGCCAGCTCCCTCCCCTTCGGCCAACTACCCACACCCGCCGAACTGACCCTCACCGACATCACCACCATCGTCGACTCGTTCGCCGCCGCAGCCCAGCGCGCGGCGACCGCGGGGTTCCAGGTACTCGAACTCCACGGCGCACACGGGTACCTGATCCACCAGTTCCTCTCACCCCACTCCAACACCCGTACCGACCACTACGGCGGAACATTCGAGAACCGCATCCGATTCGCACTCGACGTCGTCACCGCCGTCAGACAGGTCTGGCCCCAGCACCTCCCACTATTCTTCCGCGTCTCGGCCACCGACTGGCTCGCCGGTGACACCCACGACACCCGCCACGGCTGGACCGCGGACGACACCGTCGCCCTCGCTGCACACCTCGAGCGCCTTGGCGTCGACCTCGTCGACGTGTCCACTGGCGGGTCCGCACCCGACGCCCTCATCCCTGTCGGACCCGGGTACCAAGTCCCCTTCGCGACGCGTATCCGCCGCGAAACCCGCCTCCCCACTGCAGCAGTCGGCCTGATAACCGAACCCCAACAAGCAGAAGACATCATCGCACTCGGACAAGCCGACGCCGTCTTCCTCGGCCGCGTATTGCTCCGCAACCCCACCTGGATCAGCCAGGCCGCCAGCCAACTCGGGCATACCCTTCCCCACCC
>NZ_JAAOQS010000124.1:0-23703 GCF_011603105.1 Rhodococcus sp. A14
GCCATGAACTGATTTTACTCCACGGCTACCATAGTGGCAATCATTTTAGTGACTACAGAATGGGTGTGTCTCATGCTTCCGCTGCAGCTCAGCCGTAAATACCAGGACAAACCCATCGCAACTTCGGACTAGTCGGAGGTCACGCTGGTCGGATATCTCCGAGAACCAGGGAACGCCGGGCGACAAGACCGGATAGACGAAGAAGTAGAACTCGTCCACCAGCCCCAGCGCGAGGACCGATCGCGCGAAGGACGATCCGCCGGACAGGTGAATGTCCTTGCCCGGCCGGCTCTTCAGATCCTCGAGGTACGCCGCCAGCTCGTCGTCGTTGGCCACGACGGCCTGTTCGTTGTCGGCCTCCTCCGTTACGCCTGTCGCTCGGCCAGTTCGGCGAGCTGCTCCGTGACGGTGCCCCAACCGTCGTAGAAGCCCATTTCCTCGTGGGTGTTGCGGTCGGCGTTGTTCTTGTGCATCACGTGGGCGACGTACTCCGTGCCCGTCGGATGGTCGTTCAACGTGATGATCGCGGTCATGAACGGCTGTTCGGCGGGTCGCCAGCCACCGACCAGCGAGTTGGTGAACACGATGCGTTCGAGTTCGTCGACGGCGAGGAAGCAGCCACTGATGTGCGGCACGAATTCTCCACCGTCCTCACTGATCTGGGTCGTGAACGCCCCGCCCGGGCGTAGTTCCATGTCGACGACCCGGCACCGCGACGGCGCGGGGACCCACCATTGCTCGAAGCTGGCGGGGTCGGTCCAGGCGCGCCACACGACCGGACGGGGTGCCCGGATGATGCGCGAAATCGTGAGGTCGAGATCGGGTCTCGCAGTGTCGGTCATCGCGGTGTGTCCTTTGCGGGTGTCGTGACGGTGTGTTCGGTGACGAATTGTTCGAGTCGGTCGGTGCGGCTCTCCCACAGTTCCTGTTGCTCCGCGAGCCATGCCTCGACGGCCGTGAACGGTTCCTTCTCGATCGCGCACGTCCGTACGCGGCCCTCCTTGTGCGTCCGGATCCATCCGCTGTCCTCGAGGAAGTGGATGTGCTTCATGAAGGAGGGCAGGGCCATGTCGAACGGTTTCGCCAATTCGCTGACCGTCGCCGGGCCCCGGCTCAGACGGCCCAGCACGGCCCGCCGGGTGGGGTCGGCGAGCGCTTGGAAGATGCCGTTCAGCTGCTCCGGATACTGAGCCATAAGGCAAAGTATCCACCGCGACAATGGTTAGTGCAAGGGCTAAGTGTGGCCCTCTGGGTGGTGTCCCCTCTGGGTGGTGTCAGCCGAGCTTGCCGTGACCGGGGGTGAGCGGGACGTCCAGGGCGTCGTAGAGCCCCGGCGCGGCTGTCCGTAGCCACGGGATCGCGTTGACCAGGCGCCCCACCGCGGTGGCGTTGCCACCGGCCGCTCGGTTGCCGCCCTCGTCGGTGGCCTCCACGTTCACCTCGATGCGCGGTCGTCCCTCGATGATCACCTTGTGAGCGCCGTCCCCGCCGTCGGGCGGCACGGGCCAGTCCGGGGCGCACGAGGGGTGGATCCGCGTGACGTGCTCGATGACGATCAGAGGCTCGCCGTCCACGATGCCCTGGACTTCGAAACGCAGCGCCCCCTGGGTGCCGGCCTCGAACTCGCCCATGAGATCGGTGGTGATCGTCTCGTCCAGCGGCCGGCGCAGCAGGGTCTCCCGGATCTCGTCGAGCTCCACACCGAGGGCCCGGGCGATGAGCCGAATCTGGCCGCCCCACACCATCGTCGGTACCGTCGCCGCGACCATCGGCGGTTCGTAGTCCATCGGCTGGCCCATGCCGACGAGGTACCGCACGGAATCGTGCTGGTCGTACGTGGTGTAGTCGAAGATCTCCTGGCAACGGATCTGATCGATCGTGCCGGCCAGGCCTGTCAGCAGGATCGCCAGGATGTCGTTGCCCCATCCCGGATCGACGCCCGACACGAACAGGGCGCCGCCGCCGGACTTCGCGGCCGCCTCGATCGGGTCGCGCAACTCGGCCGGCGCGTTGCGCTGGTCGTAGAGCGCATAGATCGACGGGGTCACGACGACGGCCCCGGCGGAGAGTGCGCGGGTGATGTCCGCCGCCGCACCGTCCGGGCGGATGTCACCCGACGCGGCGTAGACGACAGCGGCGGGGGACGTCGCGAGCACGGCATCGGCGTCGTCGGTTGCTGCCACCCCCACCGAGCGGCCCAAGCGGGCGAGGTCGCCGGCATCGCGTCCGACCTTCTCCGGGTTGGCGACGATCACCGCCGTCAGCTCGAGTCCGGGATGTGCGTCGATCGCGCGGATCGCGGCCCGTCCTGCATTCCCGGTGCCCCACACCACGGTCCGGATCTTCCCCTGGTCAGCCATGGAATCGGACCCTACCCAGTTTGCGAGGTGGGCATTGCCCGAATGGGGCAACATCGGGTCCCCTGGAACTGTACGAAAAGGCTGGAGGGTGAGCTTCGGGCTTGCCGAGGCGGTAGACACGGAGTGGGCCCGCCCGTGGGGGGTGCTTCGCACGGGCGGGCCTTTCCCCGACACGCACCGGTCGGCGGTGCGTCCTTGGGTGCAGCACTGATCCCTCATAAGGGGGCGCATGTTGCCTGTTTGCGCGGGTGTGCTGCCTGCGTGACTGCGAGTGAAGTTGTGGGTCGGAAGCTTTGTCCGGTGGCCTCCTTGCTGTGGTTCGGTGTATCGGTTGGTCACAATTGTGGGTTGACCTGCGCGCTTTCACATGGGTCGTTCGGCGGATGTGGGTACCTGTCTTTTCTGGTTGCTTCCAGGTGTGGCCGTGTTCAGGTTCAGGTGGACAATGGGGAGATGCACCCGCACGGGACGCTGCCCGGTTCGGAAACAGGTCTGAGCAGAGCCGAACTGCTGGCCGCGGTATCGCTGGCGATCGACCTCGGTCTGGGTCAACCGATGGAACACATGCTTCGGTCGTCGTTGATCGCGACACGGATCGCGGAGCGGATGGGACTCGGCCCGCAACAGCGAGCTACCGTGTACTACGCCAATCTGGTCGGGTGGATCGGTTGTCACGCCGACTCCCACGAACTCTCGGCACTCTTCGGCGACGACATTGCCTTCCGGGCCGACACTTACGCGGTCGACATGACCGGCCTGCCGTTTCTGCGCCTGATGATGAGTCACGTGGGACGCGGATTGCCGGGCTGGGAACGCGGCATCCGTGCCGCCGGCCTTCTGGTCGCGGCTCGCAGCCAGGTTGCCACACTGATCCATTCGCATTGCAGTTCCGCCGGGGTCCTTTCGGATCGGATGGGCTTGGACGGGCAGGTCGGAAAGGCGCTGGCCTACGTCTTCGAGCGCTGGGACGGCCGGGGGTTGCCCAACGGTTGTCGCGGAGAGGGTATCCCGGTCGAGATCCACATCGCTCACGTTGCAGATGTCGTCGAGGTGCATCTGCGGACGGGTGGGCTCGAGCACGCGAAGGGCGTTCTCCGTTCCCGGCGCGGCAGTCAGTTCAGCCCGGCCGTGGCGGACGTATTCGAACGTGACGCGGCGGCGATCGTGGACGGATTGCTCGAAATAGACGTCTGGGTTGCGGCGTTGGCTCGAGCACCCGATCGTGATCGAACCCTGAAGGCCGACGAGAGCGACGAGTTGCTCAGGGCCATGGCCGATTTCGTCGATCTCAAATCTCCGTTCACTCTGGGGCATTCGCGTGGTGTCGCGAACCTGGTGGCCGGGGCGGCCCGCCACCTGGGCATGTCGCCGTCGGACATCACGCATCTCTACCGTGCCGGCCTCGTGCACAGCCTCGGCAAAATGGGAGTGTCCAACCAGATCTGGGAGAAGAAGGGGCCGCTCACCACGGCTGAATGGGAACGGGTGCGGATGTATCCGGATCTGACCGGCCGGATACTGAGCCGAGTCAACGGCTTGGAGTCGGTGGTGTCCGTCGCGATGAAGCACCGGGAACGGATCGACGGGTCCGGCTTTCCCCGGGGGATCGCCGGCGCGGAGCTGACCGCGCAGGACCGGCTGCTTGCCGCGGCGGAGGCTTATCAGGGACTGCTCGAGCCACGTCCACACCGGCCGGCGCTCGATCCTCGCGGCGCTGCCGATCGGTTGAGAGAGGAGGCGCGCGCCGGACGCCTCGACGCCGCGTCGGTGGCAGCCGTGCTGTCGGCGGCCGGGCAGCGGCTGTCGCGGCGGACGCCCTGGCCTGCCGGGCTGACCGACCGCGAGGTCGAGATCCTGCGACTGGTCGCGCAGGGCCGGTCGAACCGAGAGATCGCCGCCGAACTGTTCATCGCCGAGAAAACGGCACGCAACCACGTCGAACGTGTCTACACCAAGCTCGGGGTGAACAACCGCACGCAGGCCAGTCTCGCCGCGATCGATCGGGGTCTGGTGGGCTTCCCGGTCAATGCGGCCGTGGGGAAGTGACGCATCCGCCATCTGGTGGGACCGGCCGTGCGGGGTCGTCATCGCCGAGATGCGCCGGGCCGGGACCGCCGGTCCAGGACCCACACCGTGGCGAGCGTGAGGGCGACGGCAAACGAGGCGAGCGCGATGAGGCTGGCGCCGGTGCCTCCGTGGAAGGTGTCGCCGTATGCGGACATCGCCGGAAGCGTGGCGCTGTACCGGTCGAGATCCAGGTCGCGACCCAATGCTTCGAATGCGTGGCGGTTGGATAGGCCGAGGCTCATCAGGCGGCCCGGGATGGCCATCTCGTCGACGGGAACGATGGCGCCCCCGAACAGAACCTGAGGGAAGCAGAGCATCGGCAGGGCGAGGGCGGCCTGCGCGGCGTTGGACACCGCGGCCGAGGCGAGCAAGCCGAGGGCCAGCGCCGAGGTCGCCTCGATCACAATCGTCACGAACAGGAAGGCGGACACGTCCCATCCGACGGCGGGGAGCCGACCGAGCGCCCGCAGAACACCGAGCAGCAGCGCGCTCACTCCAGCCAGCACCGGAAGCAGCGCTGTCACCTTGGATGCCACGTAGGCGCCCACGCTGAGCCCGGCCAGTCGTTCCTGCCGGAAGACGGCCATCTCCCCGACGATCTGGAGCAGGCCGTACGTGAGGCCGAAGAAGAAGCCTGCGAATGCTATCCAGAACACGATCTGGGCCGGGCCGAGGTCGGCTGCGCTACGCGGGTCGAACGCGCCGCGCTGGAACAGCGTCGCCATCATCGCCGTGACCAGCACCGGAGAGCCGAGCAGGACGGCCAGGGTCAACCGGTTGCGAAGGAGGACATCAACATTGCGTCGTGTGAGTAGCCACCATTGCCGCACCATGCCTGTGCGGTTGAGGTCTGATCGGGTGGCCGCGATGGGCGGGACAGACGGTAGCGCCGATCCGGGCGGGGCTTCCGACGTTCCAGCACTGTCCGCGAATCGCTCGGCCCAGATCTGAGGGGTGTGCTCACGAGCCAGCCGGTCGTACACCTCGGCGAGATCCTCCACACCGAAGTAGCGCCGAGCCTCGGTCGGGCTGCCGGTGAAGGCCAGGTGGCCGTCGCGAGCCAGGAACACCACCCGGTCGCACCGGTCGATGCCGGCCGGTTCATGCGTCGTGAGGACGACCGTGACCCCGCGCCGGCTGAGTCGGCGCAGCAGGCGCATCACGTCGGCTGCGGTGGACGGGTCGAGCCCGGAGGTGGGTTCGTCGAGGAAGAAGAGGTGTGGCCGGGTCAGTAGCTCCACGGCGATACTGGCCCGCTTGCGCTGGCCGCCGGACAGCGCACGGACCGGCACCTCGGCCCGATCGGCCAGGTCGAGGTCCTGCATGGTCTCCTCGACTATCCGGTCCGCTTCGGCCGCCGATGTGCCCGCGGGCAGCCGGAGCCGCGCCGCATACCGCAGCGTGCGGCGCAGGGGCATTTCGAGGTGGATGATGTCGTCCTGGGGCACGTAGCCGATACGGGAATCGGCGCTGACTCGGGCACCGCGAACGACGCCGTCGTGTCGAACCTGCCCGGCGGACGGTGGTTGCAGTCCCGCGAGGATTTCCAGCAACGTGCTCTTTCCTGCTCCACTGCCGCCGGCAATGGCGACCAACTCGCCGGGTTCGACCGACAGCGACAGCTCCTGGAGGATCCGCCGCGCCCCGGCCTGCCGGCTCACGTCGACTGCATCGACCCGCCCCACGGTCGGTGGTTCCAATGTCGATGCGGTCGTGTCGGGTGATCTCAGTGATTCCTGAACTCGCTTTGTCATGCCCTGATCATCGGCCCGCCGGTTCCGTGGCCGCATGGGGCGTTTGCCTCAAATCGGACTCCCGAAACCGATCCAAGGCGGAGCCGATGAGGCAAGCTTCAAGAGATCGATACCGAACGCACGGATTGGGGAGAGGGGTGGCACGAACATTCTCGGGGCGGCAGATCGTCGCCGTCTTGGCGCTCTCGATGACAGGACTGGCGGGATGCGGTGAGTCGGCAGTTCAACCAGCCGGGCCCGGTGCACAGCTCACCGAGACGATTCCGGGGGCGATGGAGCACGCCTCGATTCCCGGGGCCATCGTCGGTGTCTGGCAGGACGGCGCCGAGCCCTGCGTCCAGGCGTTCGGGGTGCGCGAAACGGCCACCGGCGACCCCATGGCGCCCGACCTGTTCATGCGCATCGGCAGCGTGACCAAGACCTTCACCACCACCGCCGTGCTGCAGCTAGTCGATCAGGGAAAGGTCGGCCTCGACGATCCGATCGACAGATATGTGCCCGACGTCCCCAACGGGGACACGATCACCATCCGCCAGTTGGCGGCCATGCGCAGTGGGCTTCCCGACTACTCGGACGTGGTGATCCCGGCGCTCCCGAGTCAGCCGCAGCGCCAATGGACGCCTCAGGAACTGCTCGAAATCAGTTTCAGCCGTCCACCGCTGTTCGCACCGGGCACCGAGTTCGACTACTCCAACACCAATACCGCGCTCCTGGGTCTCGTGGTCGAGGAGGTCTCCGGCCACCCGCTGAACGCGTATATCGACGAGTACATCGCGCGACCCGAGAATCTCGGCCACACATCGGTCCCGACCGATGCGGCCTTTCCGTCACCGCACGCTCACGGATACACGAAAACACCTGACGGCGAAACGGTGGACGCGACCGACTGGAACCCGTCCTGGGGATTCGGTGCGGGAAACATGATTTCCACCCTCGACGACCTGCGTGTGTGGGTGCGCGACTTGGCCACCGGAACGTTGCTCTCGCCGGCAACTCAGCGCGAGCGGGAGCAGTTTCAGCCGGCACCGTCGGAAGGTACGGGTTCGATGTACGGACTGGGGGTCGAGTACCAGAACGGCTGGATCGGCCACAACGGAAATATCGCGGGCTACCAGACCTACGCCTATTACCTTCCGCCCGAGGGCAAGACGGTGGTAATGCTGGTCAATACGAACGTCGACCCGCTGGGCGTGTGGAACTTCTTCGCTGAGATCGTGAAGATCATCAGCCCCGACCATCCCTGGCCGGCGCCTCCGTCGTAGAGGTCGGATGAAAAGGATTGCGGCCGCGCAGATCAGATACGTCTTCGCATTCGAAGTCGGGCTCTCCGACAGGTGGCAGGCAGTGGTGGCGCGGACGGCGGACCTGCCTTCAACCAGCTGACATCAGCAATCCGACGAGTGCAATCGCAATCGCCGAGGCGGCACCACAGATCGTCCAGGCCCGCACAGCGGTCCGGCGCCAGCGGGGATGGCGGAGCTGGGTGGTCGGACCGGGGGCAGAGCCTCGTCCACCGACACTCGACGGTTCGGGTTCATATCCGTGACGGTGCGACATCGCATCCGCGGCGAGCGCTGCGCTGAGAGAGGCGACCACCACGATCAACGTCACGGCGATGACCACAACAGTCCAAGGCATATTTGTACCGGGCCTTTACGATTCCTGGGATGTCGGCGGGATGCGGTCGACGTCGGCCTGTTTCCGGTCGCCGTCATCCGTCGACGTGGAATGGGACGCCGCGCGGGCGGCGTCTTCGGGGCGTGGGTCATGGAGAAGGTCGGAGCATCACAGCTGCCGCAATGAGGCTGGCGAATGTCGCGGCGACGATCGCCGCGGTGGCCCACAGTGAGTTGGTGACCATCCACGCGGGCATGGCTACGGATAATGAGGCACCGGCACCGATGACTGGCTGTGTGAGGCGTTCTGTACCGTCGGGTATCCACTGCTTCGTGGGTAGCGAGGGATGCATTCCATGCTCCTTTCGCAAGGGGTAGGTGCAGGCGATGTCGGGTCGGATCGGCGGGGCCGCCTGCGAGGTTTGTCTGTCTCCTCCGGTAACGATTATGAGTGATTTGGGTCACAATTGAGTTGCAGGGCTCGTTTGTACCGCATTCCTGTCGGGAGCGCCACTAGGCAACCGTCCATGTTCGGGAAAGTCCCGAAACCGTCCGGTGTGACTCGCGGTAACCGACATCGACCGCGAGCGGGAGTTTCTCCGCGTTGACGGGGTGCTGTGATCTGGATCGGAGGGTCGGACGATGAAGTGAGCCGCTGTCATCCCTGGTCGAGGTAGGGACTCCGCGCGTGGGGAGGAGCTGGGGCCCAATCCGATTGGCTCCGGTGCCTGCCTGGAGAGGTCGCCGGTGGGCTTCGGGGCCGATGGCTCATACTTGGCGATCCAGACGGTAACCCACACGGCATGAGCGCTCCGCGGAAGGCGCGGATATCAACAACGGGACTAAAGACCCTATCCGCAAGTGCTTTCGCCGAGCTTACGATTCCGCGTGTGACACTCGGCTCCCTGTCCTTGGCCCTTCTACGCGTGAACTACCGCCTTGCGCGGCTTCCGCTGCAACTGATCGAAGACGTGGCGGTGTCTCGGCTCGACGGACGGGAGCCGGTCCGGCTCGCGTACGAGCAGATCCTGATCGACTGCGACCGTGCCGCGGCGTACCTGCTCGACGATGAGAACGCGGCCAGGCGCGCGGCCGAGCTGGAACGGCGGACCACGTCGGTACGACTGCTGATTGCCCGTGAACATCACCGCGTCCAGTGTCGTGGTGTGATCTTGCTCGATGAGCAGCGCGAGCGGTTTCATCAACGCCGTCAGCAGGACGCGGGTCCGCCGACATGACGTGCATGACGTCCGTCGATCACTGGCCATCGGTCCACATCTCGGTGGTGCGAGAAAAGTGGCGTTGATGGTGGTTTTGGGCAGGGTGGAGCGTACGGCGGGTCGCCGGAGCGGAACGCGGTACGGGAGTGGAAGGCGGATGAAGTGCGATCAACCAAAGTTACTGGAATATAACAACTGTCACAGTCGCACCCGAATCGGTGGTGGTCGGCGATCTACGACGTCCTCTCGACCGTTGGGCTCACAGAGCAGAGAAGTTCCCAAGGGTGGCCGATCACGCGGACGGGTCGCGGGGGTGGTCAGGTCGGCTGCGGTGTCGATCGTTCTCGATGTCTCACTCGGTGTCGAGTGATGCGTGACCCCATCTGCGGTGGACATACTCGCGAAAGTAATCGACGTGGGGGGCGTCGACGATCCCGGGCAGGACGAATGTCCACAGTTGCTCGGTACGGATCGGGAGATCTCGAGTTGTGTTCCCGTGGGTGGACCACATTCGGACGCCGTCGAACGCGGCGACGAGGAAGTTGGCGAAATCTTCGGAATCTGTGTCCGGGAGGAGGTCTCCGGCATCGATCGCTCGATCGGCGATCGTCGCCACCAGCTCCACCCACTCCCGATGGGGATCGGTTACCGTCCCGCGCGCATCGCCTATCTCGCCGGTGAGCCTCACTCCGGCCCGTGTGAGGGGGCTCGTCAGTAGTTGGTCGACCATCAGGAGTGACATGCTGATCAGCGATTCGAGCGGCGGAAGAGCTGTGTCCAACAGGTTCCGGCACGCCGCCATCGACGTCGCGTGCTGTTCGTCGATCGTCGCCCGCGCGAGAGTCTCCTTGGAGGTGAAGTGGAAGTAGACTGCGCCTTTGGAGATTCCCGGGTGGCTGATGATGTCGGCGAGGTTGGTGTTCGCGTATCCGTTCGCCGCGAACACCTCCGCGGCCGCCTCGATGGTCGCGCGGCGTGTCGCCTCGGCGCGGGACTGTTGTGTCATTCTCTCAGACTCCATCGGCCCGCCCCTCGATGCGACCTGCGTCCCCTTGCATCATGAGCAATACCGGCACGAGGGCATCGCGGCCCGGGCCGCGGAGGTGCTGATTCCGGCGGAACGCGCGGCGGTCCTGTTCTGATGGTGGTGTCATCCTGGGATTCATCCGATACCTCTCGATCCCGGATCTGCCTGTAGCCCAATGGCAGATCTTTGGCCCAGCTGCACTCTGCCTGATCGCTGACATCTGATGACTCCACGGTCCTGTGTGGCTTCACGATTGCTTTACAAACAATCTTACGGTATGTAACATCGCGAAGATACAGACAAGCAGTTTGTTTCAGTGTCAGGTCCACGGGATCGAGGCATTGCATCCCCGACGCACAGTGGTCGCGACGGGCCTGGCACCAGGTCGGCGCGTCACGGCACGGATTTCCTGATGCCCGGGGGAGCGTTGCGGCTTGCACGCGCCTGACACAGTAGACGGTGGGCCCGCCGATGTATGGTGATGCGTTGTTTCATTCCGTCCTAGCGCATTTCGTGCAGGAGTGCGGGGACGAGGTCCCGGTGACGTTCGACGCAGTAGTCGAAGGCGTGGCGGCCCGGACTCCCGCGCCCTCGGGCTCGAAGCCCGACTTCTTCCCCGGGGCCAGCCTCCGCTCACAGGTTTTGGCGCACGCACTGCGGATGACGGTCAAACCGCTGCTCGCGGTGTGGGCCCAGTGGCCGAGTCCCCTGTGGCCGGCCGGACTGATAGACCCCGCCGCCCGAATCGTCCCGCCCCTCCGTGGGGTCGGCCGCCAATCAGTGCGCCTCGAGAACTGCGACGCCGAATTGATCGACGCCGGCAACACGGGAACAGCGACAGTGGTGTTGTACCTGCATGGTGGCGGCTTCCTGACCTGCGGGTTGAATACCCACCGCCGGCTGGTTTCACGGATCTCCGCGTCCGCCGGGGCCGCGGTGCTCAGTGTCGGCTACCGGATGATGCCCAGACATCCGATCCGTGATGCCATTGCCGACGGGGTCGACGGTTACCGCTGGCTGCTCGGGCAGGGGTTCGACGCGGAGAAGATCGTGATCGCCGGTGATTCCGCCGGCGGCTACCTGACCTTCATGACGGCGTTGACGCTTGCCGACCTGCACCTGCCGTGTCCGGCGGGCCTGGTCGCGCTGTCACCGCTGACGGACATGGATCCCGCGGGGAAGCTTGCCCACCCGGGCGCCGACCGGTGTCCGGTCTTTCCGCGTTCGGTCCTCACCACGTTCGCCGGCTTGCCCGATCAGGGCGCTCGCCGCCGCACTGCCGGGAAACCGCGCATCTCGCCGGTTGACTGCATCCTGGCCGGCCTGCCGCCGGTGTTGATCCAGGTCGGGTCCACCGAGATGCTCTACCCGGATGCGGAGCTGATGGCCGAGCGCCTCGCGGCCGCCGGGGTGCCGGTCACCCTCGAGGTGTGGGACCGCCAGGTCCATGTATTCCAGGCGGCCGCCGACCTCATTCCCGAGGCGGACCATGCGATCCGGCAGATCGGCAACTTCATCCGCACGGCAACCACCGCACGTACCCTTCACCGCGATCGCGACGACGAAATGGTGGCATTGCGAAATATCCGCGCCCGCCACGTCATGCGCACCACGCCCGTACGAATGCCGGTGAGACATCTCCGGTAAAGACTTCGAGGGCCGGCCGACAGCGTGGCGCTGGCACATCACTCGAAGTGCGGGACGCGGCCGCCGCCCCACAGTTGTTCGGTCACATCCTGGAAGCAGACGAGCATGACCGGGTCGTCGTGTCGCTCGAGCGTTGACCGACTGAGTGCGGCGCGCACGGTGGAACCGTCCCGATGCGTGAGCGCGACGATCTTGCCGGCCGACTCGTGCAGTTCCGTCACGGCCGATCGAGGCGGAGACACCGTGTGGACCAGGTCTCCGATCACACACTCGCGGAGCGCGCCCTGCGGATACCCCAGCATGTGTTCGAAAGCCCGATTCATGTAGATGACGAGACCGTCCTGAGCCACAGCCAGGACCGGCACCGGCAGCCTGTCCAGAAGCACGAGGACGGGGAGCTGCTCGAGGTAACCCAGTGTGGTGTCGGGATTCGGGCGTCGTCTGTCCATACTCGATCTATCGAGCGCAGAACCTCCCTGTTACGCCGACCCTCCGCAGGCACGCGATGAGGGCGGTGGACGGGAGACTCGGCGGAGGCGTTCGCGGATCCGGCGTGTGCGGGGGCAGTCCGATGTTTCGGGACGGATGGCGACGGGCACGCCGGGAGTATGACGACCGAACACGGAACTACGCATGTCTCCGCATCCGGGTCGGCGGGGGATTGTCCGCTTCCGCCGCTGAGGTCCGGTGGCCGGTTGCACATCGTCGAAGGTCGGCCCTGGCGTCGGGCGCTCGACTGTGTTGCAGTCGGCGGTACGGAGGGGAAAAGGCCATGGCACGGGGTGACGCAACCTCACGATATGGATTTGCTGCTTGTCGTGCTCTCGACAGATCCCCGCATGGTGTTGTGTCTGGAGGTTGTGGACGGAGGTGCGGCCGACCGCGGCGGGAACATCGTGGTGCGCCCTTCCTCGACGGTTCTGTTCCGTCACGGCATTTTGTTCGATGCAGTGAAAAAGCGTTCAGGACTTCATGTTCGAATGTACGAGAGCTACCGCGGGGCGGACGCGCATGCGATCTTGGACGCCCTCGACAAGGAGTACCACCTCGATACACCGTGGTTCACCCCCGCGCGGTGGCTCGAGGGCCACGGGGTCGACTTCTAGCTGTGTGCCCAGTCGGGGACCGGCGGCGGTACGAGCCGTCGCCGATCCGCTGGACCGACCGGGCAGTAAGGGCGCGCGTGCCCCGTCCTGTGGCCTGAAGCTTCTCGTCGTCGGTGTCCGTCTCGAATGACGGCCACCGGTGCGGCAGCCGCAAGAACAGGATGGGGTTGTCCTTCTCGACAGTTCGGCAGTTCGACAGTTTCACGCCATCTCGGGGACGTGCAGATGCGCGATGGCCAGCTCGAACTCGCAAGTATCGAGCACCTCGGAGTTCGCCTCGCGAACTCCTTCGTCCCGGATGCGGTCGATGCGGTCCCTATTGCGTTCCATCGCCTCGGCGCTGTCGAATGTCAGCGACGACACCCCGCGACCCGCGGCGTGGTCGAGCATCAGGCTGGCGCTGCAGAAGCCGTCGAGTTCTTCCATCTTGGGTAGTGCGGCCATCTTCCACACGTCGACGGCGCGGTCCATGTGGGCCGGCTCGGTCTTGATCCACGTGACCCGGCAACAGGCTCCGCGATCCGAATGGTGGTCGCGATGCATGACAGCGATGTCCCACCGCGACACTTCCGTGGTGCCGTGGAAGACCTTGGCTGCGTCGTCACGCAGCTTCAGCACCGGTCCCTCGCTGGCGCGTAGCGATTCCTCGTCCCGCCACGAACTGGTCGCGATGCACCGGCCCGAGTCGCGATCGACCAGCAGGGACATTCCGAGGCAGCCCTCGGTGTCCGCCAGCGCCGGCATCACGGTGTCACGTACGTGCTTGATCCCGGCGTCGATGTACGACGGATGCGCTTGAATTGTGGTTGAGCGTGCGAACACGATCGGCACCCTTCTCCTCTGGGCGGCGCCGACGCGGCGTCGCCGGTCATTTCCCCGTGTTTCACACTGCTCCCCCTGTCCGTCGGAGGCAATGGGGGTGGCCGATGTCGGCGGCGAGGATCCGCCGCAGCTGCGCGGTTCCGACCCCTGACATGAGGTCGCGATTGAGCTTGAAACGAATTCGTGCCCCCGCGAACGATCCGGGTGTCAGGGGGAGGCGGTGCGGGCCGCGGTGTCGAGGTCGGTCAGGGCGGTGTCGAGGTGCCCGATGATCCGATGCAGGTGAGGGACCGCGGTGCGGTCGCCGACGACCGTGACGTGCAGCTGCCCGGACCGGCTGGTGAGGGTGATGCTCAACGCCTGGCCGCGCGCGAGGGTCGGGATCGGGTAGACGGCGTCGAGATGGGCGCCGTTCCAGTACCGCGGGCGGGTCGGTCCCGGGGTGTAGGAGATCATCACGTTGAACGGCGGCGGGATGTCGTCGAGGACCCGGCGGACCGGGTCGAGCATGATCGGACTCAACATCAGGGCACTGACCAGTTGGAATTGGGTTCGGCTCAGGGCGGCGACAATGCCACTGGTATGGGCCACGGAGTCGGCGATCCGCGCCAGGCGGGTGAGTGGGTCGTCTTCGTCGGTGGCCAGGGACACCACCATTGCGCCGATCCCTCGGTTGCCGCCAGGCCCGATGCTGGGCGACTCACCGAGGTCGAGCGGGACGGGGAGCATCGCGGTCAACGGCGCCTCGGGGAGGGCGTACTGCTCGAGCAGATATGCGCGGAGGGCTCCCGCGCACATCGTCAACACGACCACATCCAATGGGGCGCCGGTGCAGGCGGCGAGGCGGCGCAGTTGGTTCAGGGGCCAGGATCGGGCGGCGACCTTGCGGGCGCGGCCGGTCGGGGCGTTGAAGATCGTCGGCGGGGACTGCAGTGGCAACGTCAGGTGTTCTTCGGTCAGGCCGTGGTAGCCGGCGCGGATCAGAGTGGGGACGGTTGCCGTCAGCTCCCGCGTGGTGACCAGGCCGGACCGCAGCACCCCGCGGGGGTTGCGGGAGGGATGGCGAGTGGGGGCCGCGACCGACGGGCTCCACGGCGCCGGGCAGTCATGGAGGTCCGGTTCGACTGTGAGTGCGCGGTGCAGCAGCCGCATTCCGGAGGCTCCGTCGGTCAGCGACAGGTGAAACTTCGTGTACACCGCGGTGCGCCCGTCTGTCAGGCCCTCGATGACGTGCATCTCCCACATCGGGTGCTGGGGATCGAGCGGCATCGAATGCATCTGCGAGACGAGCGACAGCAGCTCGGCCATCGTGCCCTCACCGGGAACGGCAGTGTGCCGCACGTGATATCCGAGATCGATGTGCTTGTCGAGCCGCCACCACGGATACCCGTGCAGCGGACGGGAGGGACGTTTGCGGAACAATTCCGCCACCTCGGCGTGGGCGCGCAAGCGCTCGACCATCTCGGCGGCGTGGGCACCGGGTGCGGTGCCGCGTGGGGGATCGAACAGGGTCAGGGTAGCCACGTGCATCGGGTGCGATGGGGATTCGAAGAGCACGAACATCGCCTCGGTCGGGCTCATCGGCACCAGTCCACCGACCCCAGCTCGCACACCGCACCTCCCCGCTTCTGTGTGGTCCCAGCAGAGCACACCGCACCCGCGATGACCGTGCTTTCCGCAGAGACGACGACACTTGGCGGCCGGGATTCCACACCTTCGAGTAGGTCCGCGGGCTCTCAGGTGGTCGAGGGCCGGCCGAGTACCTGGTCCCACCAGTCGGCGAGCGGGCTGGGGTCGGGCCAGATGATCGGATCGTCGGGTATCGACGAGGATGTGCTCGGGTCCGTGTCCACTGGTTGTCGATCCGGATCGGCGTCGGCCAGGGGTCGCCGCACGGCCCCGCACTGGCCAGTGGCAACGGTCGGTGACCGGTCCGGGCGAGTCGCTTGTCGGATCGGCGGCGGATCGGCGGGCGGGGACGGGATGCGGACCACGGGGTGGATTTCGTTCTCGAGCACGAACGTTTGCTCCTTCGCTGAACGCATCGGCCACCGGACATGTGGTGTCTGCCGGTCCCATCGCGAGGGTGATCTGCCCGCGTCACTGTCGATGCCCTCTCAGTTGTATCCGACCCGGCTCGCCCTGTCAGCCAAACCGCAGACACCGCCGAGGGCAGGGCATTCCCACTTCGGGCGAGCCGTGGATTCAGTGCGAGCGTTTGTCATGCTGTCAGCGGGGTGATGTCGGCGATGGCGAGTCCGTAGTGGTTCTGGAGATTGCCACTCGGCGTCACACAGAGCCGCCTCGCCACACGCATCGGCGTTCCACCGCGACAGACCAACGGGATCGACCACGGGAAACGGTCGATCACGGTTCTACCTACCGGTCTTTTCCCGGTGGCTGCATCCAGGCCAGCAGCACGGGCGCCGCTTGCCTTCAGCCAGTTCGGTGTGCGTCCTTCTGATGCGACGCGCTCTGGTTTCATCGAGCTTGGCATCCTCGACCCAGCAGATCCACTCATTGCGTGCCAGTGGTGTGATGTCATTCCACGCGGCCAGCGCCGGGCCGTCGTCGGCCAACGCCTTTCGTAGATCCGCCGGCACTCTGTGCACCGTGCCGCTCGGGACCGTGGGCTTGCCCATGTTTCGAGAATACCGACGCTCGTCCAGGTCTGGCGCCCGTAGCCAACCGCGATTCGGTGTCGATCCACAAGCAGGCCTCCTGCATCCGGCGGCGCGGTCGCCGCATGCGAGATCGGCTGACCGTGCGCCACCTGGACGGCCGGAGTGAGTCCGAAGTCTGGTTTAGGTTGATGCGATGAAGGTGCTCACGAGCGTATCGGTCGTCTCAGTGCTGTGCGGTGTGTCGGTGTGGCTGTTCGTCGTGCCGCAACTGGTAGGAACGGGAATGGTGGAGCCTGGACCACTTCTCGGCCCGATGGTTCTGCTCCCGACGCCGGTCGGGCTGATCGCCGCGCTGGTAGGGACGGTCGCGGGCACGATCGGGCTCGTCCGACGCACCGATCTGAGGTGGGCCGGCGCGTTGATGACGCTGGGACAGGTTCTGACGTGGATTCTGGCCATCGCGATCGTGGTGTGGTCGCAGGCCTATGGTTCGACGGGGTGGGAGTTGTTGATACTGCCGGCGTCGTTGATGTTGGGGCAGGTTGTGGTCGCATCCGGCCTGATCTCGGCCATGGTGACCCGCCGCAGAGGCATCGACGCCGAGTCGGGCAAGGATGTCAGGTCGTGTGACACGCTGTCCCGACGTTCCTCTGGAAGCGGTTGTGCGTGACGATTCGGTTGACGATGGTGTGGAGGCCTACCGATGGGCGGTGGGCTGGAACAGTTCGATCAGATTGCCGGCGGGGTCGGCGAGCAGGATCTGGCGACCACCCGGCCCGCTGACCACATCACTACGGAAGGCGACACCGGCAGCGCGCAGTCGGGTGATCTCGGCGTCGAGGTCGCTGACGACGAGGTGGATACGGTTGCCGCCCGGCCCGGTCACGTCGGTGGGGGTGGCGCGCGCACCCGAACTGGCTGGGCCGGACAGCAGTAGTCGCAAGGGGCCGCGGATCACGTCGGCGAAGGCGGGGGCGGGGTTGGTGTGCAGGGTGAAGCCGAGGTGGCTGGTGTAGAAGTCGATGGCTGCGGGCACGTCGTCGACGAGGTAGCGGACGCTGGCGTATTCGTCGGATGGGGTCATCGGGCACTCCTATTCACGGTTCGGTGGTGAGGGTCGGAAGCAGGTACCGGATGCGGGTGTCGATCTCGGCTGCGGTGGCCTGGAAGGTCGGGTAGGTGTCCTCGCCGGTGCCGCATTGGGTCGGGTCGGGGATGCTCCAGTGGATCCAGTGCGTGTCGTCGCCGAACTCCGGGCAGACTTCGCGGGCCTTGTCGCACAGGGTGACTACCGCTTGGAACCGGCGGTCGGCGAGTGTGTCGAGATGGCGGGGATGCTGGTCGGAGATGTCGATCCCGAACTCTTCTCGCAGCACCCGAACCGTATTGGGATGCATGCCCGGTTTGGGGCAGGTGCCGGCGCTGATTGCGTCGACTCGGCCGCTGGTGTGCTGGCGCATCAGAGCTTCCGCGATCGCGGAGCGGGCACTGTTGCCGCTGCACACGAACAGCACGGCGAGGGGTGTCTTCGGGTCGAACGGCGGGGGTGTGGAGGTCCGGCCGAGTGTCGGGTGTAGTGCGGTGCCGGTACCGGCCAGCATCTCGGTGCAGCGATCCAGATCCAGGTGGTAATAGCTGTCGCGGCCGTCAAAGGTGCTGCGTGTGGCCGTCACCAGCCCACCGTCGCGCAGCAGGCGCAGGTGGTAGGAGATCAGGTTCTGCGACTCACCCACCAGCGTGACCATCTCGCGGACCCGGTAGTCGCTGCCGGACAGCACCGCCAACAACTGCCACCGCAGCGGATGAGCGGCCAGCTGCACGAATGACGGGACGGGTTGACGCAACAGCACCACCTCGCGAGGGTAACACCAGATGCATCAAATCAGTTTGATACAATTTGCCGACCGGGCTGGATCGGGAGAGTGTCCGACCGGTTCGCCAGGTGCTTCGCTCCGCACATGACGACGGGCAACGCTCTGCTCGGAAATGCTGGGGGAGTGCGGCATTGGGGCCGAACGTCATCTGAACTCGTGCGCCAGAGATACTTTACCGAAATTCGGATTGTCCCACGGTTGCGACGCAGCACCGGAGGGTGCACACGAATCCCCACACCGGGAGGGAGCGCGGCCTAGGGTCGAAGGTAATCGGTCTTCCTCGGCGTCGTGGAAGGAGGCGACAATGGTACCTGGGACACTGGTGTGCCTGCCGTACGCGGGCGCGGGCGCCTCCTTCTTCCGCGATTGGCAGGGTTATGCGCCGCGGGGGCTGGACATCCTCCCGGTGCAGCTCCCCGGCCGCGAGGAACGCTTCGGTGAGGACCTGCTCACGACGGTCGATGCCGCCGTCGACGACATCGCGCCGCGCGTGCTGCCGGTCGTCCGGGAGTCTGCCGGGGTGGCTGTGTTCGGGCACAGCTTGGGTGCGGTCCTGGCCTACGAGCTGGCGCACCGCCTGACCGCCGACGGGGGCGTCGCGTTGACCCGCCTGTTCGTGAGTGGATCGCCCGGACCGGCGACCGTGCGGGAAATCCGGGCGTCGTCGTTGGCGGATGCGGAGTTCCTCGCCCAGGTTGGTGATCTGGCCGGGTACTCCCATCCCGCGCTGGCGAACCCGGAACTGCGGGAGCTGCTGTTGCCCGTCGTCCGCGCCGACGTCGAGATGCACGAAAACTATCGGCCGCCACCGCATCCGCCGCTGGACGTCCCGATCACGGCTCTGCGCGGGCGTAGCGATCACCTCGTCGGCGTCGCTCAGGTGGCGGAGTGGGCGACGGCGACGACCGCCGGGACTTCGGTGCTCGAGGTGGACGGCGGGCACATGTATCTTGCCGAGCACCCGCACGCGCTGGTACGACTGCTTGCCGCGCAACTCGGCGAGGGCGCTCGGTGAGCGCCGACCTCGCCGGGAAGACGGCCTTCGTGACCGGCGCGGCGCGGGGGATCGGCCGTGCGTGCGCCGTCGAGTTCGCAGCGGCCGGGGCTGATCTCATGCTCGTCGACATCACCCGGAACTTGCCCGGGGTGCCGTACCCACTCGGTTCGCAGAGTCAGCTCGACTACACCGCCGAGTTGTGCCGCGAGCACGGTGCGACGGTGGTGACCCAGGCGGTGGATGTCCGTGAGCTCACGGAGATCAGGGCCGCGGTGCAGGTGGCCCACGAACGATTCGGTCGTCTCGACGTGCTGCTCAACAATGCGGGCATCGCCGCACCGTCCGGGAAGGTGGCGCACGACATCGCCGAATCGGAGTGGCGTCTGATGCTCGACGTCGACCTCTCCGGGGCGTGGCGGACGATCGCGACGGTCGGCCGGATCATGGTGACCCAGCGAAGCGGAAGCATCGTCAATGTCGCCTCGACGGCCGGACTCGTCGGGTATCGCCACTTCGCCGGGTACGTCGCGGCCAAACACGGCCTCGTCGGCCTCACCAAGGCCGTCGCCCTCGACTACGCGCCGAACGGGGTCCGGGTGAATGCACTGTGCCCGGGATCGGTGCGGGACAGCAGTGAGTACGAAGGGCGGATGCTCGCGGAGATCGCGCGCTCCCTGGGAGTCGGCGTCGACGAGCACGAGTCGGTCTTCGTGCAGGCCCAGCCGACCAACAAGCTCGTCGAACCGGGGGAGGTCGCGGCAGCGGCGCGGTGGCTCGCGTCCGACGACGCGCGTGGAGTCACGGGTGCCGTGGTGACGGTGGACGGCGGTTTCACAGCACGCTGAGGGCGACTCGCGCGCGTTCGCGGTGGAGGCACAAGCTCAGGTCGCCGCGCGTTTCTCGACTAGGATTGCTCTATGCACCAATCCCGTTGGGGGAGGTCCGAGCCGGTGCGCACGTCGTTCGGCCATGCGATGACGGTGCGCCTGCCCAGCGGGGTGCGGTCGGAGACGCTTGCGGCGCGGTGGGACACGGCGTCCCGTCGCTGGTGGGAGCCCGCGACCCGGCCGACTCGTTTGTGGGTGGAGGACGTGCCCGCCGTCTCGGCTTCGGAGGAGGCACGGCGCCGGCTCGTCGCCGAGTGCCGGCGGCCCGTCGCGGTCGACGGTCCGGTGGTGCGTGCAGTCCTGGTGCGGTACACCGACCAGGTAGCCGATCTGGTCGTGGTCGCCGACCGGCGTGCTCTCGACACGGCCTCGCTCACGCTCCTGTGCGACGTGCTCGTTGGTGCGATCGGCGCCGACACGGTGATCGCGAATCCCGTTCGCCGTCATCGGCACGGTCGGACACTGCGTGGATGGAGCGCGGCAGTATTGCATTCCACTCACCCGCTGAGCCGGGCCCGCGAGGACGTGACAGCGACGGTGGCCGCTGCCGCCGCGGTCGTCACCGGCAGATGCCACGGCCTCCGCTCGGTGACGATCCCGATGTGGCGGGGCGACCGGACGCGCCCACCCCGAGTGCTCGGCGGATTCGAGAACCGGGTCGACCTGACGTTCGACACCTCCGGGAACCGTTCACCCGCCGAGCTGATCGACGAGGTGGAAAGCGCACGGCGACAAGAAGTGCCCCGGTTTGCCGCGGAGATCGACGAGATGAGCAATGCGACCACCGGTGTGCTGGAGACGGTTCTGCGTGACCCCGGACATACGTACCTCCCCTGCCAGTCGGCGCCGTTCCCGCTGACACTCGTACCGATAGTCGAGACCGGCGGGCACACCACCCTGGAGGTCTACGCCGACCCCGCATCTGTGGACGCCGATACCGCCAGGCGGTTCGGGCAGTGGGTCGCCCGTGTGGTGAACGGACTTCGCGACCCGTCCCCCCGACGACGTGGTGTGTTCGGCGAGGCGGTGGCGCCGCTGGGTGCCGGTGTGCGAGCGCCTGTCTCCGGTGGGCGGATCGAGCACCTCGTCGCCCGGCACGCGCACGAGCGTCCCGATGCGGTCGCAGTGACCCACGGCCGGCGCACGCTGACCTACGGTGCACTCGACGAACAGTCGATCTGGGCGGCACGGGGTCTTCACGATCGCGGAGTCGGGCCGGGAGACCGGGTCGGAATCTGCCTGGATCGGTCGGTCGATCTCGTCGTGATGATGCTTGCGGTGTTGCGCAGCGGTGCGGCGTTCGTTCCGATGGATGTGCGGCATCCTCCGGATCGTCTCGTGTACACGGCGCGTGACGCCGATGTCCGATTGGTCGTCACCGAACTCGAGATTGGAGGCGGGTGGGACGGCGTACCGGTGGTGACGCCGGCGGAGCTGTCGGTGTCGGCATCGGTGCCGGGTGACGTGGATTGGGCCGTAGGCGGCGACGGCGCCCCCGCCTACGTGGTCTACACGTCCGGGTCGACCGGCCGGCCGAAAGGCGTGGTGATTCCGCATCGCGCCGTTCCGGCGCTGATGGCGTCCACCGCAACCGAATTCGCGCCGACACCCGGCGACACCTGGTCGATGTTCCATTCGCCCGCCTTCGACTTCTCGGTGTGGGAGATCTGGGGCGCGTTGTCGTCCGGTGGCCGCCTCGTGATCGTGCCGTACTGGATCTCGCGGTCCCCGGTGGAGTTCCACACGGTGCTCGCCGACGAACACGTCACGGTCCTCAGTCAGACGCCGTCGGCGTTCGTGCACCTGGCCGCGGCCGACCGGGATCTCGAGCCGCTGTCCGCGCTCCGCCTGGTCGTCTTCGGCGGCGAGACCCTCGATCCTCGTGTGGTACTGCCGTGGCTCGATCGGTATCCGGAATCGCGATGCCGGCTGGTGAACATGTTCGGGACGACGGAAACCACCGTGCACGTCACCGCGCACACCGTGACACGGCGCGACGGCCTGACCGGAACACCAACGGTGGGGGATCCACTACCCGGCTGGGAGGTGGTGGTCGCGGACGAGAACGGTCATCCGCTGCCGCCCGGAGTGGCTGGCGAGATCTACGTCGGCGGAGCCGGTGTCGCGCTGGGGTACCTCGACCGTCCCGGATTGACTGCCGGCCGCTTCGTCGCGGCACCCGGCGGGGCCCGGTGGTATCGCACGGGCGATCGCGGAAGGATCCGTGACGACGGCCGTCTCGAGCATCTCGGTCGACTGGACTCCCAGGTCCAGATTCGCGGGTTCCGTGTAGAACTCGGCGAGGTGCGGTCGGTGCTCCTCGACGACCCCGTCGTCGCGGCAGCGGCCGTGGTGCCGTCGGGGAGGCCGGAGGACCCGGCCGGAATCGCGATCGACGCCTACGTCGTTGCGGCCGGGTCGGCGACGGAGACCGAGACGGAGACGGTCGCGGCGATACGGGAACGCGTCGCCCGATTCCTACCCGAGCATATGGTGCCCCGCACGATCACGGTGGTCGACGCGTTGCCGCTCACCCTCAACGGAAAACTCGACGTGACAAGGCTTCCCGCGCCGGTCCCGCGGTCCGTGTCGCACACTGCCGTCGAACCGCAGGACGGCCCGCTCGCCGAGGTGGGAACGGCGCAGACGCTCACCGACATCTGGGAGTCGGTGCTGGGGGTCCCGGTGTCGCTGGACGACAACCTCTTCGAGCTCGGAGGTAACTCGCTGTGCGCGATCAAGGCCGACGGCATGATGCGGCGGCTCGGCCTTCCGGCTCTCCCGATGCGGGAGCTGTACCGGCATCCGAGCATTCGCGGAATCTGCGGCACTCTCGCGCGGCTCTATCCGCCCCGACCGGATACGTAGGTTTCGACGAGTACGCCGATCGCCCGTGCCGGACCCGGTTGCATCATGTCGTTGTGTGCGCAATCGACGCGTTCGTCCTGCACGGTGCCGGTGATCGAGTGGCCCAATCCGGCGTTGACGGACGGCGCACCGCCGGCGCGGGAACTGTCCGCTGCGGTGAGCAGGAGCGCGTCACCGCGGAAGACTCTCGGGGCGAATCTCGTCGACAGCCGGGTCGACCGGGCATATCCCTCGGCGATTCGCCGCAGCTGGTCTGCCGTCAGAGCCGCGGCGGGACCGTAGGACTCGCCGAGACGGCGGCCGACGTCCGCGTACGTGAGAGACCGGGCGTCCTCGCCGGGGCTGCCGTCGACTCCCAGACCACGCAGAAGGTCGCCGGCATCCAAGGCTTCGGGATCGGCCGTCGCGCCGCCAGGGTAACTGTCCAGGAGCACAAGGGACCCGACCTCCTCACCCCGGTCCTGCAGCTCGGTGGCCATGGCATGCGCGATCAGCCCGCCGAGCGACCAGCCGAGCAGATGATACGGTCCCGCCGGCTGGACGGTACGGACCTCGTCGAGGTATCGGTGTGCCAGTTCCTCGATGGAGTCGTACTCGGGACCGCCGCCGAGGGAGGGCAATTGCAGTCCCCACACGGGCCGGTCCGGTGAGAGATGGCGGACCATGCCGGTGTACGCCCAGGCCAGGCCCATTCCGGCATGGACACAGAACAGTGGTGCGAGCCGACCACCACGGCGCAGCGGCACGACAACCCGGAGCGCGTCCTCGACCGACGCGGGCAGCGCTTCGGTCGTGAGGCGGGCCGCCAGACCTGCGGGGGTGGGGTCGAGGAAG
>NZ_JAAOQS010000125.1:0-23689 GCF_011603105.1 Rhodococcus sp. A14
GGGCGGGATCGGGCACCGGCCGGAACGGGCTCGGCAGCACGAGGGCGCTGACCGCGGAATTCGCCGGCGACTGGTCCGACAGGAGGTGCGGGTTGAACCCGCTGCCCACGTCGTCGATGGCCACGACGACGGGCTGCTTCTCGGTCGGCGACGCCGTCGGCTTGGGGCTGTCGGTGCTCTCGACCGGCGGGGGCGGATCGGCGGTGCACGACGTGAGTATCGCCGTCGACACTGCCAGCAGGAGCGCGGTCACTGCCACACCGTTCCCACGCCTTCGGCCCCGCACTCCTCGAACTCTTTCGAGTCGACCCCCAGCAACCACCGCGCCGCCTTTCCTCAGAGATACCGGAAGGCTCCGGAAACCCTCGAGCGAATGTACCTTCGGTCGCCGATCGATCGAAGGTACATCCGCCCGGTTGTGTCTGATGTGGTCGGACGTGCCGACTACAGGGCCGCCTTGTCGCGGGCCTTGGAACGCGAACGCTCACGGGCACGGTCGGTGGCCGACAGGTGCACCTTGCGCACGCGCACGACCTCCGGGGTGACCTCGACGCACTCGTCGCCGGCGCAGAACTCCATCGCGCCTTCGAGCTCGAGCTTGATGGGCTTGGCGAGGGTCTCCATCACGTCGGCGGAGGACTGACGCATGTTGGTCAGCTTCTTCTCGCGGGTGACGTTGATGTCGAGGTCCTCCTGGCGCGGGTTGATGCCCACGACCATGCCCTCGTAGGTGTCGGCGCCGGGCTCGACGAAGAACGTTCCGCGATCGGCGAGCTGGATCATCGCGAACGGGGTGACCGAACCGGTGCGGTCCGAGACGAGCGAGCCGGTGTGGCGGGCGCGGATCTCGCCGGCCCACGGCGCGTAGCCGTGGAACACGGCGTTCGCGATGCCGGTGCCGCGGGTCTCGGTGAGGAAGTCGGTGCGGAAGCCGATCAGGCCGCGCGAGGGAACGATGAACTCCATCCGGACCCAGCCCGCGCCGTGGTTGGCCATCTGCACCATCTTGCCCTTGCGGTTGGCGAGGAGCTGGGTGATGGCGCCGAGGTACTCCTCGGGGCTGTCGATGGTGAGCTCCTCGAACGGCTCGTGCACCTTGCCGTCGACCTGACGGGTGACCACCTGCGGCTTGCCGACGGTCAGCTCGAAGCCCTCGCGGCGCATCTGCTCGACCAGGATGGCGAGCGCGAGCTCACCACGGCCCTGGACCTCCCAGGCGTCGGGGCGACCGATGTCGAGGACCTTGAGCGAGACGTTGCCGACGAGTTCCTGGTCGAGGCGCGACTTCACCATGCGGGCGGTCAGCTTGTGTCCGCTGACCCGGCCGACGAGCGGCGAGG
This sequence comes from Rhodococcus sp. A14, assembly GCF_011603105.1. Classification (NCBI taxonomy): domain Bacteria; kingdom Bacillati; phylum Actinomycetota; class Actinomycetes; order Mycobacteriales; family Nocardiaceae; genus Rhodococcus; species Rhodococcus sp. A14. The sequence continues at coordinate 1,341 of NZ_JAAOQS010000125.1, forward strand.
TGTTGGTGCCGATGGTCACCGAGATGGCGGGCTGGTCGACGGTGATCCGCGGCAGCGGGACCGGGTTCTCCAGGTCGGCGAGGGTGTCGCCGATCATGATGTCGGGGAAACCGGCGACGGCGACGATGTCACCGGCGACGGCCTTCTCGGCGGGCTGACGCTCGACACCCTTGGTGGCGAGCAGTTCGGTGATCTTGGCCTTGGTGACGACGGGCTCGCCGTCCACCTCGCGGCACCAGGAGACGGTCTGCCCCTTGGTCAGGTCGCCGTTGTGGATACGGACCAGCGCGAGGCGGCCGAGGAACGCGGACGCGTCGAGGTTGGTGACGTGAGCCTGCAGCGGTGCGTCGACGTTGCCCTTGGGCGCGGGCACGTAGTTGAGGAGCACCTCGAACAGGGCGTCGAGGTTCTCGGCGTCCGGTGCGTGACCGTTCTCGGGCTGAACCTTGGACGCCTTGCCCTCGCGGCCGGAGGCGTACAGAACGGGGAGGTCGAGGGCGAGCTCGGCGGCTTCGGCGGCCTCGTCGTCGAGGTCGGAGGCCAGGTCGAGCAGCAGGTCGTGGCTCTCGGAGACGACCTCTTCGATGCGGGCGTCGGGACGGTCGGTCTTGTTGACCACGAGGATGACGGGCAGCGATGCGGCGAGCGCCTTGCGCAGCACGAAGCGGGTCTGCGGCAGCGGGCCCTCGGACGCGTCGACGAGCAGGACGACACCGTCGACCATGGACAGGCCGCGCTCGACCTCGCCACCGAAGTCGGCGTGACCGGGGGTGTCGATGACGTTGATGACCGTGACACTGCCGTCGCCGTGATGCTTGTGGACGGCGGTGTTCTTCGCGAGGATGGTGATGCCCTTCTCGCGTTCGAGGTCGCCGGAGTCCATGACGCGATCGACCAGTTCGGCGCGCTCCTCGAATGCCCCCGACTGGCGCAACATGGCGTCGACGAGAGTGGTCTTGCCGTGGTCGACGTGTGCGACGATGGCAACGTTACGGAAGCTGGTGATGGTCACGCGGTGGCTCTCCTGGCTGAGTTGATTCGGCCACGCGAAAGTTCCCTCGCACGGCTTTCTGGCGGCCGCCTTGTCATCTCGATTCAGAATCCTCGTCGAGGCGATGGTAAATCGCCCAGTGCAGGCATCGCGGCCACGTGAATACTACCCGCCCGAGCGGCTACTTCGCGCATCGCCGACTGCCCGGGGCCTGCCCGACCAGCGTAAAGTGATCTGCGCCACGTCGAATTCGGCCTGTCTCGGGTGTGGATCGGGGCCGAAAGCTGAGGGGACGCTAACCTGGGTGTAGCCGGCGGATGCCGGTGTTCACCGAAGTAGGAAGGCCGAGCCGAGTATGGGCAAGGTGAAGGCCAGCAAGGTCTCGGGTCTCAAACCGAAGAAGAAGTGCTGCCGCAGCAAGACGCGCTGCATCAAGTGCCCGGTGGTCATCATGCGCATGAAGAAGCTCGAGAACGAGGGCGCTTCCAAGAAGGAACTGAAGAAGGGGCTCAAGAAGGCCCGCGCGGCCTGAGGTCAGCCCCACCCGTTCAGATGCACTCGCAGGTCCGGCACCCACCCGCGGTCGTTGCCGACGAGGTCGATGTCCCCCAGTTCCCGTCCGTCCACCCACCTCAGTTCCGCGTGGTCGAGCGCGACGGGTGTTCCCGACACCAGTTCGACCCGGTACGCGCGGAGCACCCGGCCGTCGGGCAGCGGCACGTCGTCACCGATCCGGTCGCCGCCCGACACCTCGACCCCGAGTTCTTCCCGCAGTTCGCGGCGCAGCGCGTCCTCGGCGGTCTCCCCGGCCTCCGCCTTGCCGCCGGGCAGCTCCCACAGTCCCGCGAGTTCCGGAGGCCGGGTCCGCTGGGCGAGCAACAGCCGGCCGTCGACGATGATCGCGGCCGCCACCACCTCTCCGGCGTGGTCGACAGGCCTTGCACGTTCCACTGGCACCGCACCATCATGGGGTATGGCCGAGTTGCTGTCAGACGGAGAGATCGACACCGCGCTCGCAGAACTGCCCGGGTGGCGGCGGGCCGGTGATTCCCTCGTCCGCACCGTCGAGTCGCCGAGTTTCCCCGAAGCCGTGGAGCTGGTCCGGAAGGTCGCGGAGGCGGCGGAGGCGGCGAACCACCATCCGGACATCGACATCAGGTGGCGCAAGGTCACCTACACACTGTCGACGCATTCCGCCGGCGGGCTCACGCAGCTGGATCTGGATCTTGCTGCGCAGATCGACTCACTGGCGGGCTGACCGTGGCGGCGTCCGCAGCACGCTTCGTGCGGCGCCCGGCGTAGGCGACCCAGGCGTAGACACCGAATGCGCCGACGACGTCGACCGTGCCCAGCCACGCGAGCACCGCGGGCCGGGAGATCAGCCAGATCGAGTCCTGGAAGAAGCTGAGCACCCACGGCACGCCGATGAGGGTGGTGACGAGCCAATATCCGGCGAGGATCCGGGTGCCCAGCATCGATCCGTAGGGGCCGTGCAGCAGCCAGATCAGCATCGGGATGACCCACACCCAGTGGTGTGACCACGAGATCGGTGAGACGAGCAGCCCCAGCAACTCGACGATGACGAGGGTGCCGAGCCGATCGTCCCGGGCGATCGCCCGCCAGGCCAGGACGGCGAGGACCGCCGTGACCGCCACGGCCAGCAACCAGAGGGCGCCCGTCTCGACGTCGTACCCGAGCAGCCGCGACAACGCGCCGCGCAGGGACTGATTCCACACCGAGCCGACCGGGCCGATGCGATCGGCGTCACCGAGCAGGTGGGTGAAGTACTCCCGAGCCTCCGAGCCGATCAGGAGATAGCTGACTCCGACGGTCGCGGCGAACGCGACGCCCGAGAAGACCGCGGCCTTCCACCGGCGCTGCATCAGGAAGTAGAGGCCGGTGATCGCCGGGGTCAGTTTGATTCCGGCGGCGAAACCGACGAGCGCGCCGGACAGCCACCACCGGGAGCTGCGGACCGCGGTCATCACGAGCAGCGCGAGGAAGACGTTGATCTGGCCGTAGTCCAGTGTGGTGCGCACCGGTTCCACCCACACCCCCACGGTGGTCCAGAGCACCGCGACCGCCCGCCAGTGCGGGCTGCGCGCGGCGTCACCGAGCACGAGCCCGAGGCTCATTCGCGCCAGCGCGTACAGGGCGAGGATGGTGAGCAGTTGCCAGCCGACCCCGACCAGGGGGAACGGCAGGAAATGCAGGGGAAAGAAGACCAGCGCGGCGAACGGCGGGTAGGTGAACGGCAGCGGAAAGTCCGGCGTCACTTCCGAGTAGGTGAAGTCGTAGAGACTGCCACCGCGGAGGGCCTCGGAACCGTCGACGTAAACGTGCAGGTCGACGAGGTTCATCCCGTTGGGACTCAACAGCGTCCACGCCAGGCGCCCGAGCACCGACAGCACGAGAAGCACGGGCGCGCACCGCAACAGGCCGTGCAGGGCGGACGCTCCCGGGGACGACGTGGGAGAACGCTCGGATGTCGGGTCGTCGGAGGCTGCTCCGTCGTCGGACGCTGCATGGTCGGACACAGTGTGGTGCTCTCCCCGTGAGGTGTGTAGATGTCTCAGCCGATCCCGAAACGGTCCCGCACAGCGTAGACGGCGGCCTCCGCGGGCCCCGAGCTGTCCGTAGCCGCGCGTAACAGTTGCATCACCAATCACACGAACCACACGTGCCACAAGCTATGGTCACCGGAAGATCACCGTCGGGGTCTGTATGCCATACACTCCCACCGGGATGCCACAGCTATCGGTGAACGAACTCGTGAGCTGTACAACCCGGGGGCGCTGTACATAGAGTGACCCCCCGAGCCGTCAGACGTGGATTGAGTTGTCGTCCACGCTGTTATGACTAAGGATGGGGAGACTGTGCTTCGAACCCGAGGTATGCGCAGAGCAGTGACTGCTCTCGCTGTTGCCGCAGCAGCCGCTATGGCAGTGCCGGCCCAGGCGAATGCGCAGCCGACGCCGCCGCCCGTGCCCGAAGGCATCCCCGTGGAGATGCTCGCCTCTTTCGCACCCGCGATCATCGGCGCAGCAGCTGGTACCGAAGACGTCGCCGCAGGACCTCAGGACGCGATCCTGGACCAGGCCCGCATCCTTCTCGAGTCCCCCGGCATCCCGCCGGAACTCAAGTCCACCCTCGAGCGCGTCATCACGTTCCTCGACGGCAGCGGCGGTGGCGGTCCCGAGATCCCGCAGGAGAACGCACCGGTCATCGCGCAGTTCCTCTACCCGACCATCGGCAAGGGCTGCATCGGAGAGGGCGCCGACTCGGTGGGCACCGCACTCGCGGTTCCCGGTCCGGCCCAGCTGCCCCCGCCCGGACCCAAGGCAGGTCAGGCCGGTTTCGTGTTCACCGCCCTCGGAACCAGTTCCGTTGCCGCCGAACAGCCCAATCCGCTGACCGTGACGTGGATCAACCTGGACAACCAGCGGCGTGCCACCCAGAACCTCACCGACGAGGCCAGGATCAACCCCGATGGACCGGCAACCCTGTCGGCGATCGCGGACACCGGCCCGGGCCGCGTCCTCGCGGTCGTGTCGGGCGGACTGACCACGCAGAAAGAGGGCGCCGCGCCGATCACGTGCAGCTTCCTCCCGACTGTCGGCATGTTCCAGGTCGCGTAACTCTTCACAGCTGATGAGCGAAGGGCCCTCCGGATCTTCCGGAGGGCCCTTCGCTCATGTCTGCACCGCTTCACTGTTGCCGACGTCACCACCGTGGTAGACCGAGGAATGCCCTCGACGCATCACACCCCACACCACTCACTGCGATCGCGACACGCCCGGCGGTCCATACTGTCGATCCGTTCGGAGGGGTCGATCCTCTCGATCGGTTCCGCCTACTCCATCCTGTCCATCGGGAGTGTCGGCTCGGTGCTCTCCATCGGGTCGGTCGGGTCGGCCGGCTCGGCACTGAGCACCGCCTCGTTCGCCAGCCTCGGGTCTGCGCTGTCGGGGCTCTCGCGGTGGTCTCTGATGTCATGGAAGGGGTGGCACGCCTCCCCGCCGGAACACCCCCACCTCACGGTCATCGCGGAGGAACCGGACCTCGCCCGGGACGCGACCGCGCACGTCCAGTCCTGACGCGGTCCGGTCAGGGCGTCCGTCCGGCGCGCGGCCAGGAGTTGCCGTCGTACTTCTCGATCTCGCCGTTGAACTTCGTCAGCAGCCGGCGCAGCTCGCCCCGGTCGTGGTCGCTCCACTCGGCGATGATGCGCTCGACACCATTTCGGCCCAGCGCGCGGTCGGCGTGAAGTTGTTCGAGCCCCAGCGCGGTGGCCTCGACCTTGCGGGCCATTCCGCCGTCCGGGTCGGGAACGCGTTCGACGAGGCCGCGCCTCAGCAACGCGCCGATCTGCCGGTTGATCGTCGAGATATCGAGCCGGAATGCCTCGGCGAGCTGTTTCAGGCTGAGCGGATGTTCCAGTTCCAGGCGTCCGAGGAGGAGGTAGGCGGAGCGGTCGAGTTGGAATCCCGCCCGTTGTGCATGCGCGTGATAGCGCGACAGCAATGTCAATTCGTTCTCGACATCTGCCGCCACCTCGTCACGATCGGACACCGACACCTCCAGTAGTTACCGTCATTCTGCCCGAGGCATTACTGTGCACCCTACACACTGTGTGTAGTGTGCACATCTTCATCAGGATCCGTTGACGAACAGCGCGGTATAGAGGACCGAGGCGACGGTGTACACGAAATTGAGAAGCAGTTCCATGGAGAACCTCCGGGTTCCAGAGTGAAAAGAGTGACACCAGGTAATCGGAGTTCCCCCGAGGAGCGTTTCACGCCGTCCCATCCACCGGAAAACACCCCGCACGAGAACTGAAACGTGTTCTCATTTTCCGGGGCGCTCACATTCGGGTGCCGGACGAGAGAAGGGGATGCACACATGCCGTGGAGCCGTGCCGAGCTGGAAGAGGCCTTCGCGCACTACCAGCGAACCGTCAGCCGCTGCGTCGAACTCGGAGACTGGAACGGCTTCGCCGACCTCTTCACGGAGGACGCCACGTACGTCGAGCACGCCTTCGGACACTTCGATGGACGCGAGGCCATTCGGCAATGGGTCACGCGCACCATGTCGGCCTTCCCCGGAAGCCGGATGACCGCGTTCCCGGCGAACTGGTACGTGATCGACGAAGACCGCGGATGGGTCGTCTGCGAGATCGACAACCCGATGGAGGATCCCGGCGACGGCTCGGAGCACGCCGCCGCGAACATCACGATCCTGCACTACGCCGGCGACAACCTGTGGTCACGCGAGGAAGACGCGTACAACCCGATGAATTTTCTCGCCGCGGCCAAGAAGTGGTGCCGCGCAGCGGAAGCCGCAGGCAAGCTACCCGACGACGCCCGGGAGTGGCTTGCCCGGATGGGCGGGCAACCGGCGGCCTAGCCCGGTCACCACTGCCCGTAGTCGGGCTTGAGAATGTCATTGAGGTCGATGCCGACGCCGTCCACGTTGCTCGCGTCGATCTCGTACTGGTGCAGGTGCGCCGACGGGTGGACGTACCCCTCGGGTGTGCCCCAGTCGTGCTGCCAGTACCACGATCCGAGCCCGGCGAGGACCGCCAGATCCAGCGTCGTGGAGTTGGCGTAGATGCCGGTGTTGGCCTTGCCGACCACCGACTCCCACCCGGCGAGATACGGGGCGATCATGGTGAGGAAATCGGCGGGCGTGGGATTGTCGTCGATGGACGCGTAGATGGGCCGGTCCTCGGAACCGCCTGCGGCGAGATGCAATTCGAGTCCGCGCTCCGCGTGCCGCTTGCCCGCCTCGAGACCGCCGCGCCAATCAGCCGTCGGCCCCTTGCCGAACTGGTAGCACGAGACGACCGACAGTCCGGCGTCGAGCAACGCCTGCGCCTCGTCGGCGAGCATCGGCTTGCCTTCCATCCATTCGGCGCCGGGACGGCGGTCGGACACGTAGCGGATGGCGCCGGCATAGCCTGCCTCGAGGATGGCGTCCGCCGACGGCACGCCACCCGCGTAGTCGATCAGGATGCCGAGACTGTCCGCCTTCGCGACGCCGACCGAGGACGTGGTGGACGTGAGCGCCGCGATCCCGGCCACGGCGGATCCCGCTGCCGCGTACCGGAACAGGTCTCTCCGAGAAATCTGCACTGTGGCCCCCACATCCGATCGGTCGCGCTCCGGCGTGTCTCCGACATTCACTCTCGCTCAGTCGGTATGTTGTCCGGTTTGCATTCCACCACACTCACACGGGTCCCGCCAGCCACTTGGACTACATCCGTCACATCGGACACTCGCGACCCGCGCCGAACCGGCAGCGCCCCGAGTCAGCGGAAGAACACCGCGGCCTGGTCGGCCAGATCGAGTGCCCCCTGCGGCAGGATTCCGAGCACCACCGTCACCACCACCCCGACCGCGATGGCCGCGGCGGTGAACATGCTGGGCACTACGATCGTCGGGGCGTCGCTCTGCGGCTCCGAGAAGAACATCAGGACGATGACCCGGACGTAGAAGAACGCCGCGATCGCGCTGCTGACGACACCGACGAGAACGAGCGGAACGGCGCCGCCCTCGATGGCGGCCTGGAAGACCGCGAACTTGCTGACGAACCCACTCGTCAAGGGGATTCCGGCGAACGCCAGCAGGAACAGCGCGAAGACCCCGCCGACCAGGGGCGAGCGCCGGCCCAGCCCCGCCCAGCGGGACAGGTCCGTCGCCTCGCCCCGGCTGTCCCGCACCAGGGTGACGACCGCGAACGCGCCGAGCGTGCTGAATCCGTAGGCCAGGAGATAGAACATCGTGGACGACAGACCGGCCCGGTTTGCCGCGACCAGACCGGTGAGGATGAATCCGGCGTGCGCGACCGACGAATACGCGAGCATCCGCTTGACGTCGTTCTGCGTGACCGCCATGACCGCACCGACCACCATGGTGAGGATGGCGACGCCCCACATCACGGGCCGCCAGTCCGACCGCAGGTCGGGCAGTGCCACGTAGAAGATGCGCAGCATCGCGCCGACGGCCGCGACCTTGGTGGCCGCCGCCATGAAGGCGGTGATCGGGGTCGGTGCACCCTGATAGACGTCGGGGATCCAGGAGTGGAACGGGACGGCACCGATCTTGAACAACAGGCCCACCGACAGCAGCGCGGTACCGATCAGCGCCAGCGTCTTGTCGTCGGTGCCCCGGGCGAGCGCGTCGGCGATCCTCGGCAACTCGACGGTGCCGGCGTAGCCGTACAGCAAGGCCACCCCGAACAGGAAGAACGCCGACGAGAACGCCCCGAGCAGAAAGTATTTGAGGGCCGCCTCCTGCGACAGGAGACGGCGACGGCGCGCCAGCCCGCACAGCAGGTACAGGGGCAGCGAGAGAACCTCGAGCGCCACGAACATGGTGAGGAGGTCGTTGGACGCCGGGAACAGGAGCATCCCGCCGACCGCGAACAGGGTGAGGGGAAAGACCTCGGTGTGCCCCGGGGCGTTCTTGGTGGCCTCCCGTTCGGCGACGCTGCCGGGGACGGCGAATGCCTGCGGGGTGAAGGCATCGGTTCCGCCTTCCGGCTCGGCTGCACTCGCGGCCGTGACCTCCGCGGTCGCGGCGGCGACGCCGCTGTCGACGCTCCGCTCGGCGATGAGCAGGATCGCGGGGATCGAGATCAGCAGGATCGTTCCCTGGAGGAACAGCGTCGGACCGTCGACGGCGACCGCGCCCCCGACGGCGGAGTCACGGGTTCCGGCGAGCATGACGACGGCCACGAACGCGGCGGTGAGTCCGCCGAGCGCGAGGACGAGATGGCTCGAGTAGCGGCCGCGCCGGGGCAGGAACGCCTCGACGAGCACACCGGCGACAGCCACACCGAACACGATCAACATGGGTGCCAGCTGACCGTATTCGATGTCCGGCGCGCGCAACGTCGAGGACTGGGCGAGTATGAGTTCGGAGGTACTCATCGGTGTGTGCCTCCCTCTGGGTCCTGTCCGGCGACGGTGGGTGCTGGATCGTGCTGACCGACGGTGACGAGGACGTGGCTCACCGCGGGGGTGATGACGTCCAGCACGGGCTTGGGGTAGACGCCGAGGACGAGCAGCAGGGCGATCAGCGGCGCCACGACCGCGATCTCACGGCGCACGAGATCGCGGACGGTCTCGTTGCCCTCCTTCAGCGGCCCGGTCATCATCCGCTGGTAGAGCCACAGCACGTAGATCGCGGCGAGGACGAGCGCGAAAGTCGCCACCACGGCTGCGATCTGGTAGCGCGAGAACGTGCCGACCAGGACGAGGAACTCGCTGATGAACGGCGCCAGGCCGGGCAGCGACAGCGTGGCCAGCCCCGCCACGAGGAACGTCCCTGCCATCACCGGCGCGACCTTCTGCACGCCGCCGTAGTCGGCGATGAGGCGGGTGCCGCGCCGGGACACCAGGAACCCCGCGATCAGGAACAGCGCCGCGGTCGAGATGCCGTGGTTGACCATGTACAGCGTCGATCCGGCCTGTCCCTGGCTCGTCATGGCGAAGATGCCGAGAATGATGAACCCGAAGTGCGAGATCGACGTGTAGGCGATCAAGCGCATCACGTCGGTCTGGCCGATGGCCAGCACCGCGCCGTAGATGATGCCGATCACCGCCAGCACCGTGACGAACGGTGCGAAGTACGCGGACGCCTCGGGGAACATCTGCAGGCAGTAGCGCAGCATGCCGAACGTCCCGACTTTGTCGACGACGGCCATCATGAGCACCGCGCTGGCCGGGGTGGCTTCCACCGCGGCGCCCGGCAGCCACGTGTGGAACGGCCACAACGGCGCCTTGACCGCGAACGCGAACATGAAACCGAGGAACAGCGCCTTCAGCACGCCGGGGTCGGCGTCCAGCCCTTCGGCGACGATCACCCGGAAGTCGAAGGTGCCGCCGCCGAAGACGTCCTGACGCGCCGTCACCACGTACACCCCGATGACCGCGGCCAGCATGATCAGGCCGCCGAACAGGTTGTAGAGCAGGAACTTCACCGCGGCGTACGTTCTCCCCACCCCGCCGAATCCTCCGATCAGGAAGTACATCGGGATGAGCATGGCCTCGAAGAAGATGTAGAAGAGCAGGACGTCGAGGGCGGTGAACGACACGATCACCATCGCCTCGACCATCAACGTCAGCGCCACGTACGTGTGGGCCATTCGCCGGTGCCCGTAGTCGGGCGCGGTGTCACCGTCGTTCCACCCCGCCAGCAACAGCAGCGGCACCAGAACGGCGGTGAGGAGCACCAGGACGAGCGCGATGCCGTCGAGGCCGAGGATGTACCGGGTGCCGAACGCCGGGATCCAGGCGTGCGATTCCACGAACTGGTACTGCTCGCCGGTCGGATCGAAGCGGATCGCCAGCACGACCGCCAGGCACAGCACCACCACGGACACGCCCACGGCAACGGATTTCGCGAGCGCGCGCTTGTGGACGGGCAGAGCCAGGACCACCCCGGCACCGACGAGTGGCAGCACCCAGAGGGCGGTCAGCCACGGGAAGCCGCTCACCACAGCCTCACCAGCATCGTGGCGACCAGAAGTGCCGCACCGGCGAACATGAACAGCGCGTACGACCGGACGAACCCCGTCTGCAGACGCCGCACCCGCATCGACGTTCCGCCGACGAGCGCGGCGAACCCATTGACGGCACCGTCGACTCCCCTGCCGTCGACCGTCACGAGTGTTCGCGTCAGTTCCTGCCCGGGACGCATCAGTGCCGCCTCGTTGAACGCGTCGCCGTACAGGTCCTTCCGGGCCGCGGCGGTGAATGCGGTGACCTTCGCCGGCGCGACCTCGGGGATCGGCTGCCGGGCGTACTGCCGGTAGGCCACCGCGACTCCTGCGAGCACCACCACCAGTGTGAGTGCGGTGATCGCCCACACGGGCAGGGCGGGCTCGCCGTGGTGGGCGCCGACGACCGGTTCCAGCCAGTGCTGCAGGGAGGAGCCGACCGCGAGTAGGGCGCCGGCAGCGACCGAACCGACCGCGAGCAGAATCATCGGCACCGTCATCACCCCTGGCGATTCGTGTGGGTCGGCGACGGGAACATCCCCCCTCGCGTCGCTCGCCCCGGAAGCCCACCGCGGTTGTCCGAAGAAGGTCATCAGCATCACCCTGGTCATGTAGAAGGCGGTGAGTCCCGCACCGAGCAGCGTGACCGTTCCGAGGACGACGCCCTGGACGCCCTCGGCGGCGAACGCCGCTTCGATGATCTTGTCCTTGGAGAAGAAGCCGGAGAACGGCGGAATCCCGATGATGGCCAGGTATCCCAGCCCGAACGTGACGAACGTGATCGGCATGACGGTGCGCAGACCGCCGTAGCGGCGCATGTTCACCTCGTCGTTCATGCCGTGCATCACCGAGCCTGCGCCGAGGAACAGGCCGGCCTTGAAGAAGCCGTGGGTGAGCAGCAGCATGATGGCGAACGCGTACCCGGCCGGTCCCAGACCGGCGGCCAGCACCATGTACCCGATCTGGCTCATCGTGGATGCCGCCAGCGCCTTCTTGATGTCGTCCTTCGCGCAGCCGATGATCGCGCCGAACAGCAGGGTCACCGCGCCGACGATCACGACGGCGAGCTGGGCATTCGGGGCCAGGTCGAAGATCGCGTTTGACCGGACGATCAGATACACACCCGCCGTGACCATGGTCGCGGCATGGATGAGCGCCGACACCGGTGTCGGGCCTTCCATGGCGTCACCGAGCCAGGACTGCAACGGGACCTGCGCCGATTTGCCGCACGCGGCGAGCAGCAGCGCGAGCCCGATCGCGGTCAGCACCCCCTCGCTGGCGGCGTCGGCACGAGTGAACACGTCGGCGAACTCGATCGAGCCGAAAGTCGAGAACATGATCATGATCGCGAGAACCAGACCCATGTCACCGACGCGGTTGACCACGAACGCCTTCTTCGCGGCCGCCGCCGCGGACGGCTTGTACTGCCAGAACCCGATGAGCAGGTACGAGGCGAGACCGACACCCTCCCAGCCGACGTACAGGCCGAGGAAGTTGTCGGCCAGCACCAGCAGCAGCATCGCCGCGAGGAACAGATTGAGGTAGGCGAAGAAACGCCGTCGTTCCGGGTCGTGCGCCATGTAGCCGACCGAATAGATGTGGATCAGCGAACCCACCCCGGTGATCAGCAGTACGAAGCACACGGACAGCTGGTCGAGTTGGAGACCGAAATCCACCTGGAGTTCGCCGACGGGCACCCAGCTGAACAGGGTCTGGTGCACAACCCGCTCGGCGGCGTCCCGGCCCAGCATGTCGACGAAGAAGACGACGCCGAGCGCGAAGGAGACCAGTGCCGTCGCGCAGCCGAGGAGATGGCCCCACGCATCGCTGCGCCGGCCCGCCAGCAGGAGCACGGCGGCTCCGAGGAGCGGCAGAACCGGCAGCAGCCACACGGCCGACGAGAGCGTTCCGCTCATGCCGCACCGCCGATCGGGGAGTCGTCGTCGGGCAAAGTCACCTTCTCGAGGATGTGCGTCATCGGGGACCCGTCAGTTCTTGAGGAGGTTGGCGTCGTCGACGGAAGCCGAACGGCGGGAACGGAAGATGGTCATGATGATCGCCAGACCGACGACGACCTCGGCGGCCGCGACGACCATGGTGAAGAACGCGAAGACCTGGCCGTCGAGGTTGCCGTGCATCCGGGCGAACGTCACGAACGCCAGATTCGAGGCGTTGAGCATCAGTTCGATGCACATGAACACGATGATCGCGTTGCGGCGGATCAGCACGCCGGCCGCGCCGATCGTGAACAGCAGCGCCGACAGGTAGAGGTAGTTCTCGGGGTTCATCGCCGACTCCCCTCGTCGGTGGCACCGGGTTCGGGGGTCGCGACGTCCGCGGTGCCCAGCGCCCGGGCGGGCAGGCTCGGCCGCCGTTCGAGCGACCGGCTGACGGACAGCTCGGAGAACGTGCCGTCGGGCAGCAACGCCGGTATGTCGACGGCGTTGTGTCGCGCGTAGACACCCGGACTGGGCAGCGGTGTGACACGGGTACCCTCGCGGACGCGGTCCTGGGACAGCTCGCGCTGGTCCTTCCGCCGCTCGAAACGCTCCCGGTGGGCGAGCACCATCGCACCGATGGTTGCGGTGATCAGCAACGCACCGGTCAGTTCGAAAGCCCACACGTACCGGAGGAACACGAGTTCGGCCAGTCCCTCGACGTTGCCGCCCGCGTTGGCCTGATCGAGACCGGTGAACGCGGAGACGGACGCACTCCCGATGCCGCCGATCAGCAGGAGGCCGAATCCCAGTCCCGCCGCGATCGCGGCCACCCGCTGACCGCGGAGGTTCTCGACGAGGGATTCGGAGGAGTCGACGCCGATGAGCATGAGCACGAACAGGAACAGCATCATGACCGCGCCGGTGTACACCACGATCTGCACGACGCCGAGGAAGAGTGCGCCCTGGGCGATGTAGAAGACGGCCAGGATGATCATGGTCGTCGCGAGGAAGATCGCCGAGTACACGGCCTTGGTTGCGCTGACCACTCCGAGCGCGCCGATCACGGCCACGGTCGCGAGGACCCAGAACTGCACACCCTCGCCCGTCGAGGTCTGGGTGAAGGGTTCCGCGACCAGCTGGACCGCGGACGGCATCGTGTTCACCACGTCGGCTCTCCTCCCTCGATCACGGCCTGTCCCCCGCCGTGTCCTCGACGTCGGACTCGTCCTGCGCCGCGGCCGCCGCTCCCCCGGTCACTGTGCCGCGGTAGTAGTCCTCAGCGGTGGTGCCCGGGGCCATCGGGTGCGGCGACGCGACCATGCCGGACTCGAGCGGGGCCAGCAGCCGGTCCTTCTCGTAGATCAGACCGGCCCGGTTGTCGTCGGCCATCTCGTACTCGTTGGTCATGGTCAGCGCCCGCGTCGGGCACGCCTCGATACACAGCCCGCACCCGATGCAGCGCAGGTAGTTGATCTGATACACCTGGCCGTACCGCTCGCCGGGCGAGAAGCGTTCCTCGTCGGTGTTGTCGGCGCCCTCCACGTAGATGGCGTCGGCGGGGCACGCCCAGGCACACAGTTCGCACCCGATGCACTTCTCCAACCCGTCCGCGTAACGGTTGAGCTGATGCCTGCCGTGGTAGCGGGCCGCCGTCGGCACCTTCTCTTCGGGGTAGAACTCGGTGTTCGATTTCTTGAACATCGTCGAGAAGGTCACGCCGAAACCCGCTATGGGGCCGAGGAATTTAGTCATCGCTGTCCTCCTGGGTGGGACCGGTGGAGTGTGCGCCGGTGACGGAGACGGGCGTGCGCCGGAACGCAGGCAGCGTCTGACCCGGCATCGGCGGAACCGGGTATCCACCGGCCATGGGGTCGAACGGTTCGAGTGTCTCCGCGGCCGGTTCGGCACGTCCCCGCGGCTCGACCGGCTTCTCGGGTGCGCGAACGCCGCCCGGGCGCAGGCGCTTCCACAGGAGCACCACCACGACGAGGGCAATGACGAGGCCCGCGACGACGAGCGCGATCGTCCGGGCGTCGTAGCCCTCGTTGCGGAAGGCCCGGACGGTGGCGACGATCATGACCCACACCAGCGAGATCGGGATCAGGATCTTCCAGCCGAGACCCATGAACTGGTCGTACCGCAGCCGGGGCAGCGTGGCGCGCAGCCAGACGAACACGAACAGGAAGCCCCAGACCTTCAGCGTGAACCAGAGCACCGGCCACCAGCCGGAATTCGCGCCGTCCCACAGGCTGAGCGGGAACGGGGCGTGCCAGCCGCCGAGGAACAGTGTGGTGGCGAGCGCCGAGACCGTCACCATGTTCACGTACTCGGCGAGCATGAACATCGCGAAGCTCAGCGAGGAGTACTCGGTGTGGAATCCGCCGACCAGTTCGCCTTCGGCCTCGGGCAGGTCGAAGGGCGCCCGGTTGGTCTCGCCGACCATCGACGTGACGTAGATGAGGAACGACGGCAGCAGCAGGAAGACGTACCAGGTGTGTTCCTGGGCGGCGACGATGCCCGACGTGGACATCGTTCCGGCGTCCAGGAAGACGGCCGCGAACGACAACGCCATCGCGATCTCGTACGAGATCACCTGCGCCGTCGAGCGCAGCCCGCCCAGCAACGGGTACGTGGAGCCGGACGCCCAGCCGGCGAGCACGATGCCGTAGACGCCGATCGACGTGGCTGCCAGGACGTAGAGGACGGCCACCGGCAGGTCCGTCAGCTGCAATGGCGTGTAGTGCCCGAAGATCGACACCGCCGGGCCGAACGGGATCACGGCGAACGCCATGAACGCAGGTACCGCGGCGATGATCGGCGCCAGGATGTAGATCGGCTTGTCCACACCCTTCGGGACGATCCCCTCCTTCAGTGCGAGCTTGATGCCGTCGGCGAGGCTCTGCAGCATGCCCCGCGGGCCCACCCGGTTCGGGCCGACGCGCATCTGCATCCAGGCCATGACCTTGCGTTCGGCCAGGATCGTCAGAAGCGGGGTGAGGACGAGGAACACGAAGATGGCCAGGGCCTTGCCGAGCACCAGCCACCACGGGTCGTGGCCGAACAGCGCCGGGTCGGGGTAGACGGCCTCGATCGTCACAGCGCACCTCCCGCGACCATCCCGTTGGTGCCGGCCGCGCGGCGGACGTTCACGACGCTCCCCGCCCGGGCGGCCAGTTGCCGGTAGACGGCGGATCCGGGCGAGTTGAGGGGCAGCCACACCACTCGATCCGGCATGTCGGTGATCACCAACGGCACGGTGACCGCGCCCCGTTCCGTCGTCACGGTGACCGGATCTCCGTCACCGGCACCCGACTGTGCAGCCGAGGCCGCGGACATCCGCACGACCGGAGTGCGGGCAGTGCCTGCCAGGTGCGGCTCCCCGTCCTGCAGCCGTCCCGAGTCGAGCAGCATCCGCCAGGTGGCGAGCACCGCCTCCCCCGGCCCGGGTTCCCGCCGTGGCGGTTGCGGATGGTCGGGCGGATCCGGGAAGTCACCGTCCCAGGCGCCGAGCCTCTCGAGTTCGCGCCGTGCGGTGGCGGCGTCCGGAAGACCCAGCGGGACCCCCATTTCGCCGGCGATCGCGTGGAGCACCCGCTGATCGGGCATCGACCCGGTGGCGCGGAGGGCGGCGTCGAAATCGCGTGTGCGCCCTTCCCAGTCGAGGAAGGTGCCCGGCTTCTCCATGACCGGTGCGATGGGGAACACCACGTCCGCGCGCTCGCTGATCGCACTGTGGCGCAGTTCCAGACTCACGACGAACCCTGCCGCCTCGACCGCGGCCAGCGCGGCCTGCGGGTCGGGGAGGTCGTCGGCCTCGACACCGCCGATCACCAGCGCCCCGAGCGTCTTTGCCTCGGCCGCGGCGAGGATGCCCGCGGTGTCCCGGCCTGCGGTGTCCGGCAGATCCGCGGCGTTCCACACTGACGCGACCTGCCGCCGCGCCTCCGGATCGCCCACCGGTCTGCCACCCGGGAGCAGTCCGGGCAGCGCGCCCGCCTCGAGCGCGCCGCGTTCGCCGGCCCGTCGCGGCACCCAGGCCAGCCGGGCCCCCGTCTCGTCGGCCAGCCGGACCGCCGCGGACAACGCCCCCGGCACCCCGGCGAGTCTCTCCCCGACCACGATGACCGCACCCGGCCGGCGCAGCAGCTCGGTGACGCCCGGGTCCAGATCACCCGTGCGGAGTCCGTCGAGGACCTCCGCCTCCGCATTCGGCGCGGACAGCAGCAGCCGGCCGGACACCTTCTCCAGGCCACGGGACGCGTACGGGGCGATCGAGTAGACCGGGACGGCCTTCGCGCGCGCGGCCTTGCGCAGCCGGAGGAAGACGATCGGCGATTCCTCCTCCGGCTCGAACGCGGCGAGAAGGACGACCGGCGCGCAGTCGAGGTCCTCGTACGTGACCGCGAGTCGCTGCCCCGCCACCCGGGCGGCCAGGAACTCGGCCTCCTCGCCGGAGTGCGCGCGACTGCGGAAGTCGATGTCGTTGGTGCCGAGCGCTGTTCGCGCGAACTTCGCGTAGGCGTAGGCGTCCTCCCACGTGGACCGGCCCCCGACGAGAACACCCGCGTTCCCCCGCGCGGCGGCCAATCCCCGCGCCGCGACGGCCAGGGCCTCGGACCAGGACGCGGGCGCCAGAATTCCGTCGTCGCCGCGGACCAACGGGGCGGTGATCCGGTCGCGCTCGGTGGCGTAGGCGAACGCCCACCGCCCCTTATCACAATTCCACTCCTCGTTGACCTCCGGATCGTCGCCCGCCAGCCGGCGCAGCACTTTGCCCCGCCGGTGGTCGGTGCGCTGGGCGCACCCGCTCGCACAGTGCTCGCACACGCTGGGGCTGGAAACCAGGTCGAACGGGCGGGCCCGGAAACGGTACGCAGAACCCGTCAGCGCACCCACCGGGCAGATCTGCACGGTGTTGCCGGAGAAGTACGACTCGAACGGTTCCTTCGCGTAGATCCCGACCTGCTGCAGCGCACCCCGTTCCATGAGTTCGATGAACGGGTCGCCGGCGACCTGCTGGGAGAACCGGGTACACCGCGCGCACAACACGCACCGCTCACGGTCCAGCAGGACCTCCGTGGACAGCGGAATCGGTTTGGGGAACGTGCGCTTGACCTCACCGAAACGCGACTCCGCGCGCCCGTTCGACATCGCCTGGTTCTGCAGGGGGCACTCGCCGCCCTTGTCGCACACCGGGCAGTCCAGGGGATGGTTGATCAGCAGCAACTCCATCACACCCTTCTGCGCCTTGTCGGCGACGGGCGACGTGAGCTGGGTGTGGACGACCATGCCGTCGGTGACAGTCGTGGTGCAGGAGGCGAGCGGCTTGCGCTGCCCCTCCACGTCGACGAGGCATTGGCGGCAGGCACCGACCGGATCGAGCAGTGGGTGATCGCAGAACCGCGGGATCTGGATGCCGATCACCTCCGCGGCACGAATTACCAACGTGCCCTTGGGGACACTGACCTCGACGCCGTCGATGACGACGCTCACTGCATCAGGGCTCGTATCATGGCTCGCTATGCTCGCTGGCGCGGAGCCCTTCACGCGCGCCCTTCCCTCATCGCTCACTCGCTGCGCTCCCTCGCTCCTCGGTCCAGAACGCGCGGCCTCCGCGCCGAAACATCGCTCGCTACACTCGCTGGCTTCATGCATGCACTCCCGCCATGAGCGTGGACTGATGCGGGTCGAACGGACAGCCACCCTGCTCGAAGTGTGCGAGGTATTCGTCGCGGAAGTACTTGATGGAGGACATGATCGGACTGGCCGCACCGTCACCGAGAGCGCAGAACGACTTGCCGAGGATGTTGTCGGCGATGTCGAGCAGCTTCTCCAGATCGGCGTCGGTCCCCTCCCCTCGCTCGAGCCGCTCCAGGATCTGCACCAGCCAATAGGTGCCCTCCCGGCAGGGCGTGCACTTGCCGCACGACTCGTGCGCATAGAACTCGGTCCAGCGCAGCACGGCACGCACCACGCACGTGGTCTCGTCGAAGATCTGCAAGGCCTTGGTGCCCAGCATCGATCCGGCGGCGCCGACACCCTCGTAGTCGAGCGCGACGTCGAGATGCTCGTCGGTGAAGATCGGTGTCGAGGAACCGCCCGGGGTCCAGAACTTCAATCGGTGTTCGGCACGGACTCCACCCGCGTACTCGAGCAACTCCCGCAGGGTGATTCCGAGCGGGGCCTCGTACTGTCCGGGCTTCGTCACGTGCCCGGACAGGGAGTACAGGGTGAAGCCGGGCGACTTCTCGCTGCCCATCGACCGGAACCACTCGATGCCGTTCACGATGATCGGCGGGACGCTCGCAATCGACTCGACGTTGTTGACGACGGTCGGTGACGCGTAGAGACCGGCCACCGCGGGGAACGGCGGACGCAACCGAGGTTGGCCGCGGCGACCCTCCAGCGAATCGAGCAGCGCCGTCTCCTCCCCGCAGATGTACGCCCCTGCACCCGCGTGCACGACCAGTTCGAGGTCGAAACCGGTGCCCAGGATGTTCTTGCCGAGGTAACCTGCCGCATACGCCTCCGCCACCGCGGCCTGCAGCCGGCGCAGCACCGGCACCACCTCGCCGCGCACATAGATGAAGGCGTGCCCGGCGCGGATCGCGTACGCCGCGATGATGACGCCCTCGACGAGCGCGTGCGGCGTGGCCAGCAGGAGCGGCATGTCCTTGCACGTGCCCGGTTCGGACTCGTCGGCATTGACCACGAGGTAATGCGGCTTGTCGTCACCCTGCGGGATGAACGACCACTTCATGCCGGTCGGGAACCCGGCACCACCGCGACCGCGCAGTCCGGCCTCCTTGACCGTCGAAATGACCTCGTCCGGGTCCATGCGCAGCGCCTTCTGCAGGCCCTCGTACCCGTCGTGGCGACGGTACGTGTCGAGGGTCCAGGATTCGGGCTCGTCCCAGTAGCGGCTGAGGACAGGGGTCAGCGGCATGTCAGTCTCCCTTTCGACCCGGGTCGGTGGCCGCCGGATCCGTCTCGGAGGTGGACCGATCCGGCGGCACCGTCGCGGACGGGGCAGGCGCCGGCTGGTCCTTCGCCGACTCCTCCGCCACCGGCTCGGTATCCCGCGACGGCGGCTCCGGGATCAGCGACGTCTCCGCAGGATCCGGCGCCGCCATGCCCCGTTCGTGCGCCACGCGCAGGCCGGCCAGTGTGGCGTCACCCGCGGTACCGCCCTCCGCCAGCGCACCCGGACGCTCGTCGGGGAACCCGGCGAGAATGCGGGCGGTCTCCCGGAACGTGCACAGCGTCGCGCCGCGGCTCGGCGACACCCGCGCACCCGAACGCAGGGAATCGACGAGTGAGCGAGCCGACTCCGGGGTCTGGTTGTCGAAGAACTCCCAGTTGACCATCACCACCGGGGCGTAATCGCATGCCGCATTGCACTCGATGTGCTCCAGCGTGACCTTGCCGTCCGCGGACGTGCCCCCGTGCGGCAGGTCGAGGTGCTCCTCCAGGGCGGCGAGGATCGCGTCGCCGCCCATGATCGCGCACAAAGTGTTGGTGCACACTCCGACGTAGTAGTCGCCCGTCGGGTCGCGCCGGTACATCGAATAGAAGGTGGCCACCGCGGCCACCTCGGCGCCGGTCAATCCGAGCCGGCCGGCACAGAACTCGATCCCCGCCGGCGTGATGCACCCGTCCTCCGCCTGCACCAGATGCAGCAGCGGTAGCAGCGCGGAACGCGAATTCGGGTAACGCGCGACGACGACGTCGGCATCGGCGTCCAGCCGCGCACGGACCTCCGGCGGATACTCCTCACGCGCACCCGGCCGCACCAGCAGCCCGTGCTCCTCCGGCCGGGGCCCGAACTCGATGAAGACTTGTGCGCTTTGGCTCGCTGCACTCGCGGGTGCCTGGGCTTGGTCGTGCGCTCTTCCCTCGATACTCACTCGCTGCGCTCCCTCGCTCCTCGGTCCAGACCACACGGCCCAGACACCGAGCTCCTTGGCAGGGGCCTCATCGGTCCACGCCCCCCATCACCGGATCGATGCTCGCGACCGCCGCAATGACATCCGCAACCATGCCGCCCTCACACGTGGCCGCCACCGACTGCAAGTTCGTGAACGATGGATCCCGGAAATGCACCCGGTACGGGCGGGTGCCGCCGTCGCTCACCATGTGCACACCGAGCTCACCCCGCGGCGACTCCACCGCCACATACACCTGACCCGGCGGCACCCGGAAACCCTCCGTCACCAACTTGAAGTGATGGATCAGCGACTCCATCGACGAATCCATGATCTCGCGGACGTGCCCGGGCGAATTGCCCAGACCGTCGGGGCCCAATGTCAGATCCGCCGGCCACGCGATCTTCTTGTCCTCCGCCATGATCGGGCCCGGCCGCAACTTGTCGAGGCACTGCTCGACGATCTTCAGCGACTCCTTCATCTCGTCGACCCGGATCAGGTAGCGGCCATACGCGTCACACCCCGTGTCGGTGCTGACGTCGAACTCGTAATTCTCGTAACCGCAATACGGCTGCGACTTGCGCAGATCGTGCGGCAGACCCGTCGCACGCAGCATCGGACCCGTGATGCCGAGCGCCATGCACCCCGTGAGGTCGAGATACCCGATGCCCTGCGTGCGCCCCTTCCAGATGCGGTTGTCGTTGAGAAGATTCTCCATGTCCCGCAGCCGTTCCGGCATCAACGTGAGCAACTCGCGCACCTTCTCCACGGCACCCTCCGGCAGGTCCTGCGACAAACCGCCCGGCCGGATGTACGCGTGATTCATGCGCAGTCCCGTGATCATCTCGAACACGTCCAGAACCAGCTCGCGTTCCCGGAAACCGAACAGCATCGCCGTGACCGCCCCCAGCTCCATACCACCCGTGGCCAACGCCACCAGATGCGAGGAGATGCGGTTGAGCTCCATCAACATGACCCGGATGACGCTCGCCCGCTCCGGCACCTGATCCGTGATGTCGAGCATCTTCTCCACGCCGAGGCAATACGCCGTCTCGTTGAAGAACGGCGACAGGTAATCCATCCGCGTCACGAACGTCACGCCCTGCGTCCACGTCCGGTACTCGAGATTCTTCTCGATCCCCGTATGCAGATAACCGATACCGCACCGGGCCTCCGTGACCGTCTCACCCTCGATCTCCAAGATGAGCCGCAACACCCCGTGCGTCGACGGATGCTGCGGACCCATATTGACGACGATCCGCTCCTCGGCGCCCTCCGAACCCGCATCACCCGACGACGCCTTCACCGCATCGACGACCTCGTCCCAGTCCTGACCCGCGACAGTGAAAACCGTGTCCTCGCTCATCAGTTGTACCCCCGCCGCTCGTCGGGCGGCGCGATCTCCGCACCCTTGTACTCGACGGGAATGCCGCCGAGCGGATAGTCCTTCCGCTGCGGATGACCCGGCCAGTCATCCGGCATCTCGATCCGGGTCAACGACGGATGACCATCGAACACGATCCCGAAGAAGTCGTACGTCTCCCGCTCGTGCCAATCGTTCGTCGGATACACCTCGTACAACGACGGGATGTGCGGATCCGCATCCGGTGCCGCGACCTCCAGACGAATCCGACGATTGTGCGTGATCGACAACAACGGATACACCGCATGCAACTCCCGGCCCGCATCCTGCGGGAAATGCACACCATTCACACCCAGACACATCTCGAACCGCAGATCCGGCTCATCACGCAACGCCCGCGCCACCAACGGCAAAAACTCCCGCCGCACACCGAACGTCACCTCACCCCGAAACACCACAACCGACTCGATCGCCACCTCGAAATCCACACCCGACTCCGCCAACGCCGCCCCCAGCCCATCCGCGACCTCGTCGAAATATCCGCCATACGGCCGCGGCGTACTCCCCGGCAACAACACCGGACGCACCAACCGCCCATACCCCGACGTATCCCCACTACCCCGCAC
>NZ_JAAOQS010000126.1:0-23623 GCF_011603105.1 Rhodococcus sp. A14
GACCTCCTCGGCGCCCCGATACCACTGACCCTGACCTGAGGACACCGTCGACAGAACAAAACCACAACCACCCACTAAACCACCTGGTCAAACCACATAAACTGCTGCCAAACCGCCGCAACTTCGGGCTAAATGTCGGAGGTCGGCGTTACAGTACGAGGCCGTACGAGAGGGGGGTGCCACATGTGCTGGTGGGAGGGTTGATGGATGACGTCAGGGCGGTGCCAGCATCGTTGTCCGGTCGGTTCTCTGCGCTGCGGTCGACACGGAATCACCACCGGCTGTGGGGCGGCGCCGGGACGGTGAGCATGGCGGGCGATCGCGAGTCGTCTCGGACTACAACGGTGCTCGCCGCTCATGAATTGGGCCCGGCATGACCGGGCCGGGATCGACCGTGCCGCGGCAGTTCGCGTTCACCACCCGCGCCCATGTGGCGGTCGACGCCGTGACCGGCGAGCCGATCGGCCTCGACGACGTCGACATCCGGGTGAGGTGGCTGCTCGACCTGATCGCCGCGGCGGCCCGCCTCGGCTGGAACCCAACCTATCCGGACGGGTTTATGTGCCGTCACGGGTCACGCGGGTGGTGACCGCGCAGGTGATGGCCACCTTGCGGACCCTGACGTATCGGGACACCGCGATCACGGCACTCTCTCAGCGATTCGACCCGGCCACCGGCGCTGTGGCACCGGAGACCGGGTCACCGGACTACGTGCCGCCCGGCTTTGCCCGGGGTGTGCGACGTCAGCTCGCCGCCCGCGCCCGCGGTGGTGGGGCACCGGCCGGCCGGCTGCGGATCACCGACCTGCAGGAACCACCGCAGACGAGCGCGATGGCCCGTTTGTCGGCCGCCGACCGGCAGCTCGCGCAGCTTGCCGTAATCGGTGATGAGCTGGTGCTGACGGTGAAGTTGCCGACCTGCCCCACTCCCACGGGGCGGGCGCAGTGGCGGCGGGTGCGGCTCACCGCGGCCATCCCTGAGCACCTGCACGGCCGGGCGATCACCGACTGGCACCTGCCGACCCTCGTCCTCGACCGTCGAGGTCTGTTGTGGCGATGCGCGGCGACCGAACTCGTCCCGGCAGACGACCTGGACTCGGCCGCCGTCGCGGTCGGGGTGGACTGGTCGCCGTCGACTCTGGGTGCCGCCGCCATCACCGCCGCCAACCCGGACGGGCTGGTGTCGGACTACCGGGGCTGGACCTACGACGACCGCGGCCTCGGAATCAAACTTGCCCGCCTGCAAACCGAAGGTCAACTGCTGCACCGCAAAGCCGCCCGGTTGACCCAACTGGCCGCGACCGCACCCCCCGAGGTCCGAGCACAACTCGACGCGAAGATCGCCGTCCTCGACGGGCACCGAACCGCTGTCGGCGTCAAACGGGGAAAGATCAACCGGGAACTGGCGTTCCACTTCGCCCGCCAGGCCACCGACTACGCCGCCGACGCCCAGGCGCAGCTGATTGCAGTGGAAGATCTCACCACCCTCGAGACTCGCGGACACGGACGCGTCAACAACAACCGGGCCGCGCAGTCCGCCCGCCGCCAAGCCGTCGCCGCCCTCGCCCACACCGCCGCAGGTATCGGCATCACCGTGGTCTCCGTGCCGGCCCGGGGATCGTCCGCACAGTGCCCGGGATGCGACGAACCACTTGCACGCCCCGGCGGCTACCACGCCGCATGGTGTTCACGCTGCCGGGTCGGCGGTAACCGCAACCACCTGGCGGGGGTGAACCTGGCCAAACGCGCGCTGCTCGGCAAGAACAAAACCACCCGGCGGCGTGAGCAGTTACCCGCGATCCGGGTCGCCGAACACGCGCCGGTGCGGCAGTGCCGGGACAAGAAAGGTCCCACCCCGAGCAGACCACGGCACCGCCGGGTCCGCCACAGCCTGCCCACCGTGACACCGCGGATGGGGGTGAATCCGAAACAGCATGTTCCTGCACCACAAGCGTCGGTGTGGGACACGGTCAAACCCACACCACCGCACGATGAGGCGGGTAGCCGTGACACACGTCTATCTCCCCGCCCGCCACGCAAGCGGCAAAGGACATGAGATCTACGTAGACGATGTCGTGGATGACCAGGCAGCAGGATGACCGTGACGTTGGTGGCGTGTCCGCTCACGAGGGCGATCCGTCCTCGGTGCCGAGCGGGCTGGCCAATTCGGCTTTGAGTTCGCGGTGTACCGGCTTCTCCTCGGACAGCAGCCGACTGGCCGAGCGGGAAGTGCCGTCGCGGGCGACCGTGTCCTGCACCGCCGACACGACGGCGGGGTGCCCGGACAGGCCGAGGTAGTTCTAGCTGGAGAAGTTGTCGACCTCCGCGCCCCAGATGATCGACGTGTCGCGCGTGGCGCCGTCGTTGACGAGGAAGTACGGGTTGCGAGCCCCTCGGCCGTGTTCAGCCGTGCGGCGAGCGCCTGAACCTCCGGGAACCCCGCGATGCGGAACTCGGGTGCGACCGCGGTGCGTAGGGCCTCCGGTTCCTGCGGACCGACGGTTCTGGCCGTGGGGGACACGGGTGCGTGGTGCGAGGTCACGTGCGCGATGACATCGCCGAGAGTGCGGCTAGGTGAGAACCAGTGCGGTTCGACGACGAGACCGGGGAATGCGCGGCTCACCCCGCCGACCAGGTCGGTGATCATGATCGAGTTGAATCCGAGGTCGCCGACGAGCGTCTGCATCGCCTTCAGCGCCGCTGCCGGGAATCCTCTGACCCGGGCGACTTCCGCGCGCACCCTCGTCGCGACGTCGCCGACCGGTGTAGCGGGGACCCGGCCCGGCGTTGGCGTCGCCGCCGGCACGGGGAGGGCTACTGCGGGAACGCCGTTGGCGGCAGCAGCGAGGACGGCGGCCTGTTCCCGGAAGAGCGCGATCAGTTGTTCCATGGTGGTGTCTCCAGGTCGGGCGTCGGGCGTCGTGTGGGCAGGTGCGGGGTCGGCGCGGCCGTGGGTGCGTCGTCGGGTATCCAGAAGCGGGCGGTAGTCGCGAACTCGTATCCGCTGAGCCGTCGGCGGACTCGGGTACCCGGCTCGTGGATGTCGCCCGGGGACGGCTAGGTGATGAGGGCGCGTCCCGTTCCGCAGACCGCGATCGCCCAGAGCACGCTGGCGAACGTGCCGATGATGAATTGTTCCGACGCGTGCGGTTCGCGCAGCTCGGGGTAGCGGGCCAGTCCCTTGACCGCCAGGACGACGGCGATGCCCTCCGGCCAGCCCGCGAGGATCGAGGCCGCGACGGCGGCACGCTCGAGGAGTCCGATGATCCGTCCGCCGCGCAGCGGCCCGGCGTCGGGCCGCTGGTCGGATCCGGCGTCGGGCTGGCGGCGCGCGATGCGGAACGCGGCGAGCACGAGGGGTGCCCCGCCGGTGGCGGCGGCCGCGACGCACAGTACGAGGGTCGCGGCGAGCGCGAAGCCCGTGACCGGGGTGGTGGCGGAGGCGGCGAGCTCGGCGACGGCCAGGGCGAGCGCGACCACGATCGGCGCCGCCCACTGCGACATCCAGCGGGGGCTGCGGGGCGCCGCGAGGGCCAGGGGTGCGACGGCGGCGACGCCGAGCGCGATGAGTGCGAGGGTCGTCACGTGTCCGCCTTGCGTAGGAGTCGTTCGGCCAGTCGTCGTCCGGCGGTCTCGACGTGCCAGCCGGCGGTGGAGAGTCGTTGGGAGACCGCCTGTTTGCTGATGCCCAGCGCGCGGGCCGCCTCGGTCTGGGTGGATCCGTGCCGCATCTGTTCGACGGCCTCGCGGCCCTCCTCGGTGCGGCGCGCGACGAGGACCGCGACGAGGGTGAGGGCGGTGTCGGCGTCGGCGGCGCTCTCGGGGTCGGAGCCTTCGACGGCCACCCGCCCGGGGGCGCTCTTGGCGCGGTCGACGGCGACCCGTGCGGATTCGAACGCGGGGCCGCGACCGGCCCGGGTCTCGGCGGGGAGGGGTTCTTCGACGGGTCCGGCGCCGATGCCGATGCTCCAGTGTTCGCGTCCGACGAGGTCGAGTGCGAGGTCGACGACGGTGGCCGGGTCCGCGACGACGGCCTGGACCTCGTCGCCGGCGGTCCGCTGGAACGGGCGGACGAGGTCACGGTTCGCGAATTCGGTGAGGAGTTGGGCGACGCGGTCGACGTCGCGGCGGCTTCCGCGCTGGTCGACCGTCAACACGAACATGGGTCAAGGTTAGAAACTAGATATTAATATGTCAAGACTCAAAGCTTGACTAGCTGGGTTCAAGGCTGGGCTATTGACTCGTCCTCGGCGGGGCGGTCGACGGCCACGTCCGGCATCGTGTCGCCGGAACCGTCCAGCGGCCGCCGGGAGTCCACCACCAGCCCGGCGATTCCGATGACGATGCACACCGCGGACAGCACGAGAAGTCCCGGCTTCGTCTCCCCGGTGAGGGCGTCGCCGAGAACGACGATGCCGACGGTCCCCGGCAGCACACCGACCACCGTGGCCAGCACGTACGGGACCAGCCGGATCGAGGACACCCCGGCGCAGTAGTTCACCACGGAGAACGGGACGAACGCGATCAGTCGCAGTGAACCGACGGCGAGCCAGCCGCGCCGGGCGATCCGCTCGTCCACCCGGCGGATCGTCGGATTGGAGATGCGCTGCCACACCACGTCCCGGCCGACGGCGCGCACCAGGTAGAGGGCGAGCACCGCACTCACCGTCGATGCCAGCACTGCGATCGCGATCCCCAGCCACGCACCGAACAGCAGACCGGCACTCAGCGTGAACACCGTGCGGGGGAACGGGAACACCGTCACGAGCGCGTGCACGGCGAAGAAGACGAGCGGGAAGGCCGGCCCGACCGACCGCGCCCATTCCCGCACCTGCAGCACGGACGGGTGCGGGGCCAGCAGCGCCACGACGACCAGCGCGACTGCCAGTACGGCGACGCCGATCACCCTGCGGTCTCCGAGGCGTCTCTTCACAGGGCATCAGGCTACCCGGGTGACCGGGGCGGGGCGCCGTGAGCGCCGGTCAGGACAGGCGTCGGCGCCCGGTCACGGTCGCCTCGACGCAGATCCGCCCGCCCGAGGTCCCGGCCACCCGGGCCACCGCCACCGAGCGGCCCGCCCTGACCACGTCCGCGGTGAACGTCGTGTCGCGGTCGAGGGGAATCGGGCGGAAATAGTTGATCCGCACGGACGCCGTGTCCATATCCGCGCCGGCCCGGCTCAGGGCCGCGTTCGCCGCGAGGTCCATCGCGCACCCCTGGACGCCGCCGTGCATGAACCCGAGTTTGTTCGCGACCAGCGGGTTGGCCGGCACCACGACCCGCACGTCGGGTCCGTCCTCGATCCGCCCGCCGATCCAGTCGAGCGGCGCGACCCCCGGTTCCGGGAAGTCGAGGAGGGCCGACCCGTCCGCGCCCGGCGCCGGCAGGTCCACGAAGTTGCCCCACAGGGTGCCGGTGGCGATCAGGGTGCCCGCCGAGTCGTGGACGCGGGCGGTCGAGGTGCCGCCGTCCGCGGTGAGTGCGAGGAGCCGGCTCTCGGCCTGCAGCGTCGGTCCCTGCCACCGCCGGGGTGTCACGACGTCCACCGACAGCTCGGCCGAGACCAGGCCGTCGCGTGTTCCGCGCCGGTCCCAGACGGTGAATCCCAGGAGATCGTCGAGCAGCACGGCGAGGACGCCGCCGTAGGCGGTCCGGGCGGTATTCGGGGCGAGCGCGCCGATGTCCATGCTCATACGATTGAGGGGTTCGCCGCGGTCGTCGACGTCCCGGGTCGGCGCGCCGAGACCGAACAACCGCTGCGTGGCGGTGCGATCGGTGACCACCGGTTCCTGCGCAATGCTCATGACCTGAGGTTATGCATCGTGTGGTGATCCTCACGATAGGGGGCGCCGAACTGCGGCTAGCATCACAGTCACACAATGTATTGATCGATCGCTCATCAGGGAGAGGAAGCCGACACCGTGTCATTAGCTTCAGAAGCCGAGGAAGCTGCGCGGGCGTACGCCGACTGGCAGCACTCCGTGGCCGGAGTCCTCGCGAAGTCGCGTCGGATCGACGCCGCGGAACTCGGTCCGGAACCCCAGAAGCTCCTCGAGACCGTCACCTACGACGGTGTCACCGTCGCGCCGCTGTACAGCCCGCGCGACGAGCGTCCGGAACAGCCCCTGCCCGGCACCTTCCCCTACGTGCGTGGCGCGGACGCCACCCGGGACGTGAACGCGGGCTGGCTGGTCAGCGCCCGCTTCGGCGAGGGCGCGGAGGCGGCGGACGTCAACCGCTCCGTTCTCGACGCGCTGGAGAACGGTGTCAGCGCGCTGTGGCTCGCCGTCGGCGGCGCCGACCTTCCGATCCGGTCGCTGGAGACGGCGCTCGACGGGGTGCTCCTCGACCTGGCCCCGCTCACCCTCGACGCCGGAACGGACGCACCGCTCGCGGCGCGGGCACTGTTCGCGCTGCTCGACGCGCGTGCCGCCGCGGGTGACGGGGTCACCGACCGCACCGCAGTCCGCGTCGACCTCGGGACCGCCCCGCTCACGAGCGCGTTCTCCGGTGCCGCTGACGTGGAACTCGGCGACGCGGTGGCCCTCGCGGCCGAGTCCGCGGCGCGCTCGGAGAGCGTGCGGGCAATCACCGTGGACGGCACCGTGTTTCACAACGCCGGCGCGTCCGACGCCGAGGAACTCGGCGCGGCGATCGCGGCGGGCCTCGAATACCTGCGGGCCCTCACCGAGAGCGGCCTGACCATCGGGCAGGCGCTCGGGCAGCTCGGTTTTCGGTTCTCGGCCACCGACGACCAGTTCCAGACCATCGCCAAGTTCCGGGCGGCGCGGCTGGTGTGGGCGCGGATCGCCCAGGTGTGCGGCGCCTCCGACTTCGGCGGCGCCCCCCAGCACGCGGTCACCTCGGCCGCGATGATGGCGCAACGCGATCCGTGGGTGAACATGCTCCGCACGACGCTCGCCGCGTTCGGTGCCGGTGTCGGCGGCGCGGACGCCGTCACGGTGCTGCCGTTCGACGCCGCACTGCCCGCCGGGGCGCTGGGGGTGTCGAAGACCTTCGCCGCCCGCATCGCCCGCAACACCCAGCTGCTGCTGCTCGAGGAGTCGCATCTCGGCCGGGTGCTCGATCCGGCGTCCGGCTCGTGGTACGTCGAGGACCTCACCCAGCAGGTGGCGGCCAAGGCGTGGGAGTTCTTCCAGCAGATCGAGGCGGCGGGCGGCTACCTCGCCGCGCTCGATGCCGGCCTGATCGGCGACCGGATCGCGTCCACCCGCGCCCAACGTGATTCGGACATCGCGCACCGCAAGACCACCGTCACCGGGGTCAACGAGTTCCCGAATCTCGCGGAAGCGCCGCTGCCCGCGGGCGCCGCGGAGACCGGGAGCGTCGCCCGGTACGCCGCGGCGTTCGAGGCGCTGCGGGACCGCTCCGACGCCTTCCTGGCGGCACACGGTGCGCGACCCGCCGTCTTCCTGGCCCCGCTCGGCCCCGTCGCCGAGCACAACGTGCGGACCACGTTCAGCACCAACCTGCTGGCGTCGGGCGGCATCGAGGCCCGCAACCCCGGTCCCCTCGCCATCGGTGACGGCAGCATCGCCGCCGCCGCGAAGGACTCCGGCGCCGGCATCGCGGTGATCTGCGGTACCGACAAGCGGTACGCCGCCGAGGCCACCGCCGCGGTGGAGGAACTGCGCGCGGCCGGTGTCGGCACCGTGCTGCTCGCCGGCCCGGAGAAGGTCGTTGCCGACGCGGACGGCTCCGCCCGGCCCGACGGATTCGTCACCGCCCGTATCGACGCAGTCTCGGTCCTGTCCGGCCTGCTCGACACCATCGAGAGCTCGAGTGACTCCTCGGGCGACACAGGGAGCAAGAAGTGACTACTCGCGAGGTCAAGCACGCGATCGGCAGCTTCGCCGACGTGCCACTGGAGGATCCGCAGTTTCCGCAGCCGTCCGCCCCGACCCCGGAGCAGACGGACGAGCTGATCGCATCCGCCGCGGCAGCCAACCACTACAGCCCGGAACAGGTGGTGTGGTCCACGCCCGAGGGCATCGACGTCAAACCGGTCTTCACCAAGGCCGACCGCGACGCCGCCGAGGCCGAGGGCTACCCGGTGGGCAGTTTCCCGGGCGCCGCACCGTTCGTGCGCGGACCGTACCCCACCATGTACGTGAACCAGCCGTGGACGATCCGCCAGTACGCGGGCTTCTCCACCGCCGCCGAATCCAACGCCTTCTACCGCCGCAACCTCGCGGCCGGGCAGAAGGGTCTGTCGGTGGCGTTCGACCTGGCGACGCACCGCGGCTACGACTCCGACCATCCGCGGGTGCAGGGTGACGTGGGCATGGCCGGGGTGGCGATCGACTCGATCCTGGACATGCGTCAGCTGTTCGACCACATCCCGCTCGACAGCGTCAGCGTCTCGATGACCATGAACGGTGCGGTGCTGCCGATCCTCGCGCTGTACGTCGTGGCCGCCGAGGAGCAGGGTGTCGCCCCGGAGCAGCTGGCCGGAACCATTCAGAACGACATTCTGAAGGAGTTCATGGTCCGCAACACCTACATCTATCCGCCGAAGCCGTCGATGCGGATCATCTCCGACATCTTCGCGTACACCAGCGCGAAGATGCCGAAGTTCAATTCGATCTCCATCTCCGGCTACCACATCCAGGAGGCCGGGGCCACCGCCGACCTGGAGCTGGCGTACACCCTCGCGGACGGTGTCGAGTACATCCGTGCGGGTCTCGACGCCGGCATGGAGATCGACAAGTTCGCGCCCCGGTTGTCGTTCTTCTGGGCGATCGGCATGAACTTCTTCATGGAGGTCGCGAAGCTGCGGGCGGGTCGCCTGCTGTGGAGTGAACTGGTCGCGAAGTTCGAACCGAAGTCCGCGAAATCGTTGTCGCTGCGCACCCACTCGCAGACGTCGGGCTGGTCGCTGACCGCGCAGGACGTCTACAACAACGTGGCCCGCACATGTGTCGAGGCGATGGCGGCGACGCAGGGGCACACCCAGTCGCTGCACACCAACGCCCTCGACGAGGCCCTCGCGCTGCCGACGGACTTCTCCGCCCGCATCGCCCGCAACACCCAGCTGCTGCTGCAGCAGGAGTCGGGGACCGTCCGTCCCATCGACCCCTGGGGCGGATCGCATTACGTCGAGTGGCTCACCCACCAGCTGGCGAACCGGGCCCGCGCACACATCGCCGAGGTCGAAGAGGCCGGCGGCATGGCGCAGGCGATCAGCGAGGGCATCCCGAAGCTGCGGATCGAGGAGGCCGCGGCCCGCACGCAGGCCCGCATCGACTCCGGCCGGCAGCCGCTGGTCGGCGTCAACAAGTACGTGCCGGACGAGGCCGACGAGATCGAGGTCCTCAAGGTCGAGAACTCGCGGGTCCGCAAGGAGCAGCTCGAGAAGCTGGACCGGCTGCGCGCCGACCGCGACTCGGACGCCGTCGAGGCGGCGCTCGCCGAACTGAGCCGCGCCGCGGCCACCACGGAGGGCGGCATGGAGAACAACCTGCTGGCCCTGGCGATCGATGCGGCCCGCGCGAACGCGACGGTCGGCGAGATCTCCGAGGCGCTCGAGAAGGTGTACGGGCGTCACCAGGCCGAGATCCGGACCATCAGCGGTGTGTACCGGGACGAGGCCGGAAAGGTCGACAACATCAACAAGGCAACGGAACTCGTCGAGAAGTTCGCGGAGGAGGAGGGCCGGCGTCCCCGTGTCCTCATCGCCAAGATGGGGCAGGACGGCCACGACCGCGGCCAGAAGGTGATCGCCACGGCCTTCGCGGACATCGGATTCGACGTGGACGTGGGACCGCTGTTCCAGACCCCGGAGGAGGTCGCCAACCAGGCGGCCGACAACGACGTCCACGTGGTCGGTGTGTCGTCGTTGGCCGCAGGTCACCTCACGCTGGTGCCTGCGCTCCGGGAAGCCCTCGCCGCAGTGGGACGTCCCGACATCATGATCGTGGTCGGGGGCGTCATCCCGCCCGGCGACTTCGCCGAACTGTACGAGGCGGGTGCCGCCGCGATCTTCCCACCCGGGACGGTCATCGCGGACGCCGCCAGCGGCCTGCTCGAGAAGCTGGCCGCGCAGCTCGGCCACGACCTGACGGGCACCCCGGAATAACATGGGGCGACCTCCAGTCGACATCGATGCGCTCGCCCAGGCCGTGCGCGCCAATCAGCGCGCCGGCCTGGCGAAGGCCATCACCCTGGTCGAGTCCACCCGCACCGACCACCGGGAGGCGGCGCAGCGGCTGCTGCTCGAGCTGCTGCCGGAATCGGGGAAGGCGCACCGGGTCGGGATCACCGGTGTGCCCGGCGTCGGGAAGTCCACGTTCATCGACGCGCTCGGGATGCACCTGATCGGGCAGGGGCACCGGGTGGCGGTCCTGGCCGTCGACCCGTCGTCGACGCGCACGGGCGGGTCGATCCTCGGCGACAAGACGCGGATGGCGCGTCTGACCGTCGAGAAGGACGCCTACATCCGGCCGTCACCGACGTCGGGCACCCTCGGCGGTGTCGCGAAGGCGACCCGCGAGACGATCGTGCTGCTCGAGGCCGCCGGATTCGACGTGATCCTCGTCGAGACGGTGGGTGTCGGGCAGTCCGAGGTGACGGTCGCGAACATGGTGGACTGCTTCTGCTTCCTCACCCTGGCCCGCACCGGCGACCAGTTGCAGGGCATCAAGAAGGGTGTCCTCGAACTCGCCGACCTCGTCGCCGTGAACAAGGCGGACGGCAAACACGAGCGGGAGGCGAAGGGCGCCGCCCGGGAACTCGCGGGTGCGCTGCGGCTGATCTACCCGCACGACGCCGTCTGGACGCCGCCGGTGATCACGATGAGCGGTCTCGAGGGTGTCGGTCTCGAGGACTTCTGGAACACCGTCTGCCGGCACCGTGAGGTGCTGACCGCGGCCGGGCAGTTCGAGGAGAACCGGCGCCGCCAGCAGGTGGACTGGACGTGGACGATGGTCAACGACCAGCTGCTGCGCCGGCTCGCGTCCAACACCCGGGTCAAGGCGATCCGCGGCGAGATCGAACAGCGGGTGCGGGACGGTTCCCTGACGGCGGCCCTGGCCGCCGCCGAGATCCTCGACGCGTTCGACGGCCCGGACGCGTCAGCCGACTGATTTCGCGAAGCGCCCGACCCGGTCGACGAGATCGTCGAAGAACGCGGCCGGGTCGGTGCTCACCGCGATGTCGACGTTGGGTTCCCGGTTCCAGTGACCCACCCAGTCGGCGACCGTGGCGCCCCGGGTGAGCCGGCCGTGCAGTTCGACGTCGACCGTAGCGGGTCGGGTGCGGGCGATCGCCGGGTTCAACGCCACCGCCGCCGCGAACGGGTCGTGCATGTGCGCCAGGAAACCCTGGTCGTGGGTGCGGTGAAAGTCCATGTAGAACCGGATGGCGTCGGACAGGTGCCGGATCACCGGGTTGGAGGCGGTCGAGCGCACCTGCGGTCCGTCGTCGGGGGAGATGATCTCGGCGGGTGCGCTTCCCGCCGCCTCCGCCAGCCGCCGGACGTGGTCCGGTGTCATCTCGATCGTCTCGGTGACGTCCAGTCCGCACAGGATCGGACGCCGGCCCTCCGGCAGCCCGGAGAACGCGTCGAACACCTCCTTGGCCGCCTCCGGATCCACCGACACGTTCCATTCACCGGTGGGGGTGGTGTTGCCGGGGTGGTTGAACGCCCCACCCATCACGACCAGTCGCCGCAGCAACCGGGGCAGTGCGGGTTCCTCTCGGATCGCGAGGGCCAGGTTCGTCAGCGGCCCGGTCACCAACCCGGTCAGCTCGCCGGGGTGGGTGCGGACCCGGTCGACCCACAGGGTGGTGGCGTCCCGCTCCGACAGCGACCGCCCGGACGGGGGGAGGACGGCGTACCCAATGCCCTGGGGTCCGTGCGTGTCCTCGGTGGTGCGCAGCGGGCAGTCCAGCGGCACCCGGGCGCCGAGCGCCACCTCGATGTCGGGTGCGCCGCACAGGGCGAGCCAGTTCAGGTTGTTCGCCGCGACCTGCTCGACGGGCACGTTGCCCGCGGTGCTGGCGATGCCGGCGATCTCCGCCTCGGGACTGGCCAGCAGGTACAGCAGCGCGAGGGAGTCGTCGATGCCGGTGTCGACGTCCACGATCAGCCGCTGCCTGCTCACGCCGTCACCACCGTCGGCCGGTGGTGCACGGGGAACGCGACCGACCGGGCGATGAAGCACCTCGCGTGCGCCCGGGCGTGCAGCGACTCGGCGCGCGCGGCCATCGCCGTATCCGCGACGGTCACCGTGGGATGCAGTACGACCTCGGTGAACTCGCCCGCCCCGTCCGGGTGTTCGACCATCGTGCCCGTCGGGTCGTCCCGGTAGTCGACGACGACCACACCGGCCGCGGCGGCCAGGCCCAGATTCCAGAGCATGTGGCACTGCGACAGCGACGCGACGAGCAGTTCCTCCGGATTCCAGCGGGTGGCGTCGCCGCGGAACGACGGGTCCGCGCTGCCCGGCAGATCGGGTTTCCCGGCCGCCGCGATCACGTGGTCGCGGTCGTAGGCGTCCGGGCCCGACGTTCCCGCGCCGCGGTTGCCGGTCCAGGTGACCGTCAGCGTGTAGTCGTGTGTGCTCACCCGACCATTCTT
Organism: Rhodococcus sp. A14; assembly: GCF_011603105.1. Taxonomy (NCBI): domain Bacteria; kingdom Bacillati; phylum Actinomycetota; class Actinomycetes; order Mycobacteriales; family Nocardiaceae; genus Rhodococcus; species Rhodococcus sp. A14. Next base: position 12,601 of record NZ_JAAOQS010000126.1, read on the forward strand.
CACGGCTGCGCGATGAGTTTCGCCGGCGGGCACGGTCTGCCTACGTAGAGCACGACACGGCGACCGGAGGAGACGGACATGGCACGGGACACGGCACCGGGCTGGGTCGCAGGGGAGCGGCACGACCTGGCGTCGATGCTGGCGCGACTGACGCCGGAGCAATGGGACGCGCCGTCGCTGTGCGCGGGGTGGCGCAGCCGGGAGGTGATCGCGCACATCACCATGCCGTACCGCCTGTCGACGCCGCGGATCCTGCTGAAGATGGTGAAGGCGCGCGGCAACTTCAACCGGATGTCGGACGCGCAGGCCCGCGAGGACGCACGGACCCTGACCGCCGACGCGCTGCTGCACACCCTGGAGGAGAACGTCGCGCACCCGTGGAAGCCGCCGGGCGGCGGCTTGGAGGGGGCACTGTCCCACGACGTGATCCACGGTCTCGACGTGTCGGTGGCGCTCGGCCTGGGCAGGCGGGTCCCGGACGACCGCCTCGACCGGGTCCTCGGCGGCGTCGGCCCGAAGCACGTCAAGTACTTCGGCACCGACCTGGCGGGCGTGCAGCTGACGGCGGACGACCGAGCCTGGACCTACGGTGCGGGCGCGCCGCTGCGCGGTTCCGCCCAGGACCTGCTCCTCGTGCTGTGCGGACGCCGGTTGCCGCCGGGACATCTGACCGGGGAACCGAGCCCGCGGTTCACGGCGACGGTGTGACACCGGACCAGCCGGGGGTGTCGCCACCCCAGGGCCGGGCCGGGAACGGGTAGTCGTCGAAGTCGGCCAGGGCGGGACGGGCGGTCACCACGTCGCCGTGCGCGGTGAGGCACCGGGGCCCGGGCACCGCGGCCGGCGGCGGATCCTCGGATCGGCCGTCCGCGGCCAGCAGCCACGCGCCGGTGCGGGCGAGTGACACGTCGACGGAGCGGCCGCGCCCGTCGACGTGCCCCGCGGCGAGGGCGTCGACGATGCCGGCGGCGAGCAGATAGCCGGTCGCGTGGTCGAGTGCCTGCGCGGGCAGCGCGCCCGGGGTGTCGTCGCCGCCCTCGATCGTCGCGATCCCCGACGCCGCCTGGACGATGCTGTCGAAGCCGCGGCGGTGCGCCCAGGGGCCGGAGCCGCCCCACGCGCACACCCGTCCCCGCACCAGATGGTCGGGGGCATCGTCGAGTAGACCGTCCAGCGCGCCCGGCCGGTACCCGGTGACGACGACGTCCGCCTCGGCGAGCAGGCTGTCCCACACCAGCCTGCCGTCGGCGGACCGCAGATCGAGCAGCGCGGACCGCTTGCCCTGCCCGGTGTCGAGGTGCTGCACGACGATCTCGGGGATCGCCGGCGGATCGATCCGCAGCACGTCGGCGCCGAGCAGCGCCAGCGTGCGGGTGGCGACCGGACCGGCGATCACCCGGGTCAGGTCGAGGACCTTCACCCCCGCCAACGGCCCCCGGGCGGATTCCCGGCGGGAGCGTTGCCGTGTCCCGGGACGGGAGCTCGCGGCGTGCACGACGGTGGACACGAGGTCGCCGGACGCCGCGGCCGCACCCTGCGGGCTCGCCGCCCACTCCGCCGCGGTCCGCACGCGCACGGCGATGGCCTGCGCCGCGGCGGCACGGTCCTCGACGTCGGCGGCGGTCAGGTTCCCGACCCGGGCGGCCACCGAGTCGCGGCCGGCGTCCTCGGGGAGGTCGAGTGCCGCCAGCAGTCTCGCGCGGTGATGCGGGTAGTTGGCGTGGGTCCGCACCCAGCCGTCCGCGGCCGCAAAGAACCCCGACAGCTCCGCGAAACCGGACACCGGGGCGCCCGACACCCGCAGCAGCCGGTCGCTCGCGAACGAGGCGGCGATCCGCTCGGGATCGAGCCGCCACGGCCGGGGGTCGCGGCCCACCGCGCTGTCGAACCGGTCGACGGCACCGGTGAGCGCGGCTACCGAACCGGCCGCCAACGTGAGGACGGGGAGGCGGGCCGCCAGGTAATCACCGGGGAGTTCGGTCTGCGTGACGATCTCGGCACAGTAGCGGTCGTAGCCCGGGAGAGTCATGGGCTCACGGTAGCGAGCAACCGGCGGCACCGGTCACGCAGTGCGGCACGAAGCGGTGCGGCGCGGGCGGCCAGCGCCGACTGCTCCCGGACGTACTCGGCGCGGCCGTGCGGGGTCTCGATCGGGATCGGGGTGTACGCGTAGGCGGTCAGGTCGTACGGGCTGGCCCGCATGTCGAGTTCCCGTGCGGCGAGCGCCAGCTCGAAGCAGTCGACGGTCAGGTCCGAGTCGATCATCGGCGCCAGCTTGTAGCAGTACTTGTACAAATCCATGGATGCATGCAGGCACCCGGGCTGTTCCCGCCCGAGCTGGTCTTCGCGGGTCAACGTCTCACTGTTCCGCGGTTCGGCGGCGGGGGTGAAGAACCGAAACGCGTCGTAGTGGGTGCACCGCAGGTGCAGCGACTCCACGACGGAGTCGGTGCCGCCCGGCCCGAGCCGCAGCGGGATGCTGTCGTGCCGAACCTCGTCCGATCGGTAGACCATCGCCCACTCGTGCAGGCCGAAGCAGGACAGGTGGGTGGGACGCGCGGCGGTCGCCTCCATCAGTCGTGTGGTGAAGGCGACCGTGTCCGAGCGGCGCTGCAGGAACTCCGGGTCGACGGTGACCCCGGCGTCGGTGCGGTGATACCCGCGGAGTTCGGCGTACTCTTCCCCGCCGGCGAGGACCGTTCCCCACCCGGGGTGCCAGCGCAGCAGCTGATTCGGCCGGTAGCTGTAATAGGTGAAGAGGAAGTCGATCACCGGGTGGGTCTCGCCGCGTTCCCGGCGCTCCAGGTGCGGTCCGATCAGTGCGGACACCCTCGCCCGGTGCCGGTCGCGGCGAGGGATCCACTCCGACGCATCCAGAACGTCCATCCGATCAGCTCGATCGCTGTCCCGGATTGACGCCGTTGACGCGGTGGGTGCCGTCGCGGACGGTGCCCACGTATTCCTCGACGAGGTCCTCGAGGGCGACGATGCCGACGATCTGCCCGGACGGGTCCGCTGCCGCCCCCAGATGGGAGCTGGCACGGCGCAGACTCGCCAGGGCCTCCGCGAGCGGGGTGGTGGTCGACATGCACGGCAGCGGACGGATGTCCGACCGCGGGATCACGGTGTCGGGTCCGGCCTCCTCGTCGAGGATGTCGTCGAGCACGTCCTTGAGGTGCAGGTACCCGACCAGTGAGCCGTCGTCGGCGCGCACCGGGTACCGGGAGTACCCGGTCTCGACGACGGCCTGCTCGATGGCGCCGAGCCGGGTTCCGCCCTCCGACAGGGGGATGGTCCGGGCCTTGTCGAGGGGGATCATCACCTCGCTGACCGTGCGGTCGGTGGTCTCCAGCGCCTGGGTGAGCCGACGGTGTTCTTCCGCGTCGATCAGTCCCTCGGAACGGGATTCGCCGATCATCTCGGACAGTTCCACCGCCGACACGGTGACGTCGAGTTCGTCCTTCGGCTCCACCCGCAGCAACCGCAGCGTCAGGTTGGCGCACAGGTTGTAGAAGGAGATCAGCGGGCGGGCCAGCTTGATGAACAGCAGGTGCACCGGGACCAGCAGCATCGCCGTCCGCTCCGGGCCCGCGAGTGCGATGTTCTTCGGCACCATTTCACCCAGCAGGATGTGCAGCACCACGACCAGCGCCAGCGAGATCGTGAACGCCACCGGGTGCAGCAGCCCGGCGGGCAGGCCGACCGCGTGGAGCGGGACCTCGAGGAGATGCGCGATCGCCGGTTCGGCGACCTTGCCGAGCAGGATCGAGCAGATGGTGATGCCGAGCTGCGCGGCCGCGAGCATCAGCGACAGGTTCTCGCCCGCCGTGATCACGGTGCGGGCACGTTTCTTGCCCTGCGACTCCAGGGCCTCGAGCCGGTCGCGGCGGGCCGAGATCAGCGCGAACTCGGCGCCGACGAAGAAGGCGTTGCCCCCGAGCAGCACGAAGGTGAGCAGCACACCGAAGAGGTCACTCATCGTCGTCCTCCTCGCTGTCGGTGTGGGCGGTCTCGTCGGGCTTCGGGGTGAGCAGCACCCGGTCGATGCGCCGGCCGTCCATGTGGGTCACGGTGGCGACCCACCGGCCACCGGGGTCGTGCGCGCCCTCGGGCAGTGGGAGTTCGACCTCGTCGCCCTCGTCGGGAATCCGCCCGAGTTCGGTGAGGACGAGTCCGCCGAGGGTTTCGTACTCGCCGTCGGGTGCGGTGTAGCCGGTCGTGTCGGAGACCTCGTCGACGCGGAGCAGCCCGGAGCAGGACCAGCCGTCACCGACCCGCTGGACGTCGATCTCGGATTCGTCGTGCTCGTCGCGGACGTCGCCGACAATCTCCTCGATCAGATCCTCCATCGTGACCATCCCGGCGGTGCCGCCGTATTCGTCGACGACGAACGCGACCTGCATGCCGTCGGACCGGATCCGCTCCATCAGGGCGTCACCGTCCAGGCTGGAGGGCACCACCGGGACCTTCTGGGCGAGCGAGTTGAGGCGGGCGGTGCGGCGGCGATGGGCGGGCACCGCGAACGCGTGTTTGATGTGGACGATGCCGACGGCGTCGTCCAGGTCCCCGTCGACGACGGGGAAGCGGGAGAACCCGGTGCGGGAGGCGGTGTCGATCAGGTCGGCGACGGTGTCCGTGGTGGACAGGGTCTCGATCTTCACGCGCGGGGTCATCAGTTCCTCCGCGGTGCGTTCCCCGAACCGCAACGAGCGGTTCACCAGCAGCGCCGTGCCCTTGTCGATGGCGCCGCGCTGCGCGGACGTCCGCACGAGCGACCCGAGTTCCTGAGGGGACCGCGCCGACCGCAGTTCCTCGGCCGGTTCGATGCCGAGGCGGCGCACCAGCCAGTTCGCGGATCCGTTGAGCCCGTTGATGGCCCACTTGAAGATGAGCGAGAACGCGGCCTGCATGCCGGCCGTCGCACGTGCCGTGGGCAGGGGGTGGGCGATGGCGAGGTTCTTCGGCACGAGTTCGCCGAACACCATCGAGAACGAGGTGGCGAGGACGAGGGCGATCACCAACGACGTTGCCGCGGCAGCGGATTCGCTGAACCCGATCGCGGACAGCACCGGGGTGATGAACCGGGCGAGGACCGGTTCGGACAGGTAACCGGTGATCAGCGTGGTGATGGTGATGCCGAGCTGCGCCCCGGACAACTGGAAGGACAGGGTGCGGTGGGCGTGCTGCACCTGCCGGGCCCGGCGGTCACCGTCGCGGGCGTGCGAGTCGACGGTGCTGCGTTCGAGGGCTGTGAGGGAGAACTCGGCCGCCACGAACAACGCGGTGCCCGCGGTCAGGGCGAGAAAGCCGAGCAGAGCGAGAATGCTGAGCGCGATGTCCATGTGTCAACGCCGCCGAGCTGAGGAACGGGGGTCGCCGGGTTTGTCACCCGGCTCGCTAGAGGAGCCCTCCGAACCGGCGGAATCGGAATCCGATTCCACGGAGCAGGAGGCGACGGCACTCCCGGAGACGGCGGGTGGGGCGCTTGCTTCGTGTGTGGGTGCCGCGGGCACCGGAGTCCTCTCGTTCGGCCTCGACGGCCCGGACGGGTCCGGCGCCGAGAACTGGTGTGGTTGAGCGACCCATGATACCGGTGGATGTCCGGTTCCGTGGAACAGGACACCCACCGGCACATCAGGATGCGGTCGTCACCAGCCGGCCGGCAGCGGGCGGCCCTCGGCGAACCCGGCGGCGGACTGCACACCGAGAACGGCCCGCTCGTGCAGTTCCGCCAGCGTCCGCGCGCCCGCGTACGTGCAGGTGCTGCGCACACCCGAGCAGATGTGGTCGATCAGGTCCTCGACGCCGGGGCGGTCCGGGTCCAGCCGCATCCGGGAACTCGAAATACCCTCCTCGAACAGGCCTTTCCTGGCCCGGTCGAACGCGGTGTCCGTGGCGGTGCGCGCCGCGACCGCACGCTTGGAGGCCATGCCGAAACTTTCCTTGTACGCGTTGCCGGACTGGTCCACCCGCAGGTCGCCGGGTGATTCGTAGGTGCCCGCGAACCACGACCCGATCATCACGTTCGACGCGCCCGCGGCGAGGGCGAGAGCGACGTCGCGGGGGTGACGGACACCTCCGTCGGCCCACACGTGCGCACCCATCGCGCGGGCCTGGGTGGCGCATTCCTCGACGGCGGAGAACTGCGGCCTGCCCACCCCGGTCATCATCCGGGTGGTGCACATCGCGCCCGGTCCGACACCGACCTTCACGATGTCGGCGCCCGCGTCGATCAGGTCCCGGGTGCCGGCGGCGGACACGACGTTGCCGGCGACGAGCGGGACACCGAGGTCGGCCTTCTTCAATGCACCGAGCACGTCGATCATCTTCTGCTGGTGGCCGTGCGCGGTGTCGACGACCAGCAGGTCGGCCCCCGCGTCCACCAGGGCGCGCGCCTTCGCGGCGACGTCGCCGTTGACGCCGACGGCCGCGGCGATCCGCAGCTTCCCGTTGCCGTCGACGGCGGGCTGGTAGATGCCGTCCCGGATGGCGCCGGTGCGGGTGAGGACCCCGGCGAGGGTGCCGTCGGGGTGGACGATGACGGCGAGGGAGTCGTGTTTGCCCTCGAGGAGTTCGAACACCTCCCGCGGTGACGCGGAGTCGGGGGCGGTGACGAAGTCGGTGAGCGCCACCGAGCGCAGTCGCGCGAACCGGTCGACGTCCGTGCAGGAGGCCTCGGTGACGACACCGACGGGGCGGTCGTTCTCGACGACGACCACGGCGCCGTGCGCCCGCTTCGGCAGCAGCGCCAGGGCGTCGGACACGGCGGCGTCGGGGCCGAGTGTGACCGGGGTGTCGGCGACCAGATGCCTGCTCTTGACGAACGACACGGTCTCCGCGACGGCAGGCGCCGGAAGGTCCTGGGGGAGAACCACCAGACCGCCGCGGCGGGCGACCGTTTCCGCCATGCGGCGTCCCGAGACCGCCGTCATGTTGGCGACGACGATCGGGATGGTGGTGCCCGACCCGTCCGAGGTGGCCAGGTCGACGTCGAATCGCGAGGTGACCTCGGTGCGGTTCGGCACCAGGAACACGTCGTCGTACGTCAGGTCATAGGGAGGGCGATGCCCGTCGAGGAACTGCACATGTCAGGACGATACCGGGGAAGTTGCGGTGGTGTCGGATGTCCGCTGGGCCTGCGACCTGGACAGTCCGATCGTGGCCACCAGCATCACCGCGACCGCGCAGCCGACCACCACGAGTCCGGGGCCCGACACCCGCAGCCGCTCGTCGAGGACGGTCATGCCGAGGAAGACGGCGGCGAGTGGTTCGGCGATGGTCAGTGCGGGCAGCGACGCGGACAGCGGACCCACCTGGAACCCGCGCTGCTGCAGATACACCCCGACCAGGCCGGCGGCGACGAGCGCCCACGCCTGCCAGCTGCTCAGCACCGCCCACAGCCCGCGGGGCACCAGTTCGACGACGTACTTGGTGAACGCGACCGCCACCCCGTACAGGATGCCGCCCGCCCCACCGAGCAGCAGCGCCCGCCATCCGGGGTCGATCTTCGACATCCCCGCGGCGGCCGCGACCGCCACCACGGCGAGGAGGATGCCGAGCGGCACCACCCATTCGCGGAACGGGGCGTCGATGTTGCCCTCGGTGGGGTCGCCGATCACCAGGAAGACCGCGAGCGCGACAGCCAGTGCGACGGCGAGGGCCCAGGTGGTGCGGCTGAGCCGGTACCCGGAGAACTTCGCCGACAACGGCAACGCGAACAGCAGCGCCGTCACCAGCAGCGGCTGCACCACGAGCACCGACCCGAGCGCCAACGCCACCGCCTGCATCGCGTACCCGCCGCCGTCCCCGACGAAGCCGGCCCACCAGCGGGGACTGCGCAGCAGGGTGGTCATCAACGCGGCGTCCTCGGGGACCGCGGACGCCGCGCTCTGCTGGGCGACCGACGCGCACGCGAACAACAGCGCCGCGATCAGCGCGCACACGATCGACGCGAACGGCAGGGACATGCCTCTCAGTGTGCCCCGCGGTTGCGGTGTCCGTGCGGAGTTGACGCAGGTCCGGGTTTCCGGCCGCGTCGGGCACCCGCCCGCGGTGCTCCGCCGTCCCCGGGCCGGCCGCGGCGGGCCGGGCGACCGCCGGTGTCGTGCGCCTGCCTGCCCTTCTTCGGGGTGTCCTGCGCCGGTGCCCGGGTGTCGGGTGCGGGGACCGCCTTCCCGGTGGGGCGGCGGGCGCCGGTGATCTCGGCCAGCACCGTGTCGCCGGGCCGCACCCGCACGCCGTCCACCTCGATCCCGGCCTTGCGGGTCAGCTTCTCCACCTCGGCGCGTTCGTCCTCGGTGACGAGGGTGACCACCACACCGGACTCGCCGGCGCGGGCGGTGCGGCCCGCGCGGTGCAGGTAGTCCTTGGGGTCGGCCGGGGGGTCGACGTGGACGACGAGTGAGATGTCGTCGACGTGGATGCCTCGCGCCGCCACGTCGGTGGCGACCAGGACGGGGGTGGTGCCGTCGGCGAACGATTCGAGGGTGCGGGTGCGGTTGTTCTGCGCCTTGCCGCCGTGCAGGGCGCCCGCGGAGATGCCCGCCTCGTGGAGTTGCTGCGCGAGCCGGTCCACCCCGTACTTGGTGCGCACGAACATGAGGGTGCGTCCCGCACGTGAACCGATATGTGCCACAACGGATTTCTTGTCGACCCGGTCGACGAACAGCAGGTGGTGGCGCATGGTGCCCACCGACGCGGTGACCGGCGCCGTCGAGTGGGTGACCGGGTCTCGCAGGTACCGGCGGACGAGGGTGTCGACCTCCCCGTCGAGGGTGGCCGAGAACAGCAGCCGCTGACCGCCCGCCGGGGTCTTGTCGAGGATCGTCGTGACCTGCGGCATGAACCCCAGGTCGGCCATGTGGTCGGCCTCGTCGAGCGTCAGCACCGTCACGTCGTCCAGCGACACCGACCCCTGCGCCACGTGGTCGGCGAGGCGTCCCGGCGTCGCGATCAGCAGGTCGACACCCCGCGACAGGATCTCGACCTGACGTTTGATGGGAATCCCGCCGACGACGTTCGCCACCCGCAACCCCACGGACAGCGCCGGCTCGTCCAGCGCGCGCTCGATCTGCAACGCCAGTTCACGGGTGGGCACCAGGACGATGCCGCGCGGGAAGCCCCGCCTGCTGGCGGCGCCCTTGAGCCGCACGAGCATCGGCAGTCCGAACGCGAGGGTCTTCCCGGAGCCGGTCGGGGCGCGGCCCAGAACGTCACGGCCGGCGAGGACGTCGGGAATGGTGGCCGCCTGGATCGGGAACGGCGCCCCGATGCCACCACGGGCGAGGGCATGGGTCATCACCGCGGGGAGACCGAGCGCGAGGAACGTCTCACCCACCGGTGCGGGGGAGGAGAACTCGTCGTCGGGCATATCGAGAAGGCTACCGCCTCCGAGCAGGGGCCTCCGACGCCTCGGCCGTGACGTACACGCGGTACGTCACGGCCGGGGACGGGCAGTCGGCGAGGCTCAGACCTGCACTTCGCTGCGGTCACCGCTCCACAGGGTGTGGAACTTGCCCTCCGCGTCGACCCGCTCGTAGGTGTGGGCGCCGAAGAAGTCGCGCTGCCCCTGCGTCAGGGCTGCGGGCAGCCGCTCCGCGCGCAGGGCGTCGTAGTAGGACAGCGACGACGCGAACGCCGGCACCGGGATCCCGAGCAGCGTGGCGGTGGAGACCACCCGGCGCCAGCTGTCGATGGCCGTCTCGATGGCGTCCCGGAAGTACGGGGCCAGGATGAGGCTCGGCAGCGTCGGGTTCTCGTCGTACGCGTCCTTGATGCGGTTGAGGAACCGGGCGCGGATGATGCAGCCGCCACGCCAGATGGTCGCGAGGTCGGCGGGGTGCAGGTCCCAGTCGTATTCGGCACTACCGGCCGCGATCTGGTCGAATCCCTGCGCGTAGGCCACGACCTTCGACGCGTACAGGGCCTGCCGGATGTCCTCGGTGAACTGGGCGGCATCGGTGGGCTTGTCGGCGAGCACGCCGGACGCCAGCCCGACCGCGGCCTTGCGCTGCTCGCGGGACCCGGACAGGGCGCGGGCGAACACGGCCTCGGCGATCCCGGTGACGGGGACACCGAGGTCGAGCGCGGACTTGACGGTCCAGCGGCCGGTGCCCTTCTGCTCGGCGGCGTCGACGATGACGTCGACGAGCGGCTTGCCGGTCTTGGCGTCCTTCTGCCGCAGCACCTCCGCGGTGATCTCGACGAGGTAGCTTTCGAGGTCGCCGCCGTTCCATTCGGTGAACACGTCGGCGATCTTCCCGGCGTCGTAGCCGAGGGCGGACCCGAGCAGGTTGTACGCCTCACCGATGAGCTGCATGTCGGCGTACTCGATGCCGTTGTGCACCATCTTCACGAAGTGACCGGACCCGTCGGGGCCGATGTGCGTGCAGCAGGGGGTGCCGTCGACCTGCGCGGCGATCGACTCGAGCAGCGGGCCGAGGGCCGCGTAGGACTCCTTCGGTCCGCCCGGCATGATCGACGGGCCGTTGAGCGCGCCCTCCTCGCCGCCGGAGATGCCGGCGCCGACGAAGTGCAGGCCACGCTCCCGGAGGGAGGCCTCACGGCGGATCGTGTCCGTGTAGAGGGCGTTGCCGCCGTCGATGATGATGTCACCGGGCTCCATCGCCGCGGCGAGTTCCTCGATGACGGCGTCGGTGGGGTCGCCGGCCTTGACCATGATCAGCACGCGGCGCGGCTTCTGCAGCGCGCCCACGAACTCCTCGATCGTCTCGGTGCGGACGAAGTCGCCCTCGCTGCCGTGCTCCTTGATGAGGGCGTCGGTCTTGGCGATGCTGCGGTTGTGCAGCGCGACCGTGTGACCGTGCCGGGCGAAGTTGCGGGCGATGTTCGAGCCCATGACGGCCAGTCCCGTGACGCCGATCTGGGCGCGGGCACCCTCAGTGTTGTCGATAGTCATGGATACAGCATTCCCTCTCGCTCGGCGGTAGTGAAATCGGCGGCTACGAAAACCTCAACCGCCTAAGCCAAACATACGAAGGCCGGCCGTCGCACACGCGACGGC
>NZ_JAAOQS010000127.1:0-23152 GCF_011603105.1 Rhodococcus sp. A14
CCCGCACCCGAACCGCCGGTGAATTACCCGCCTCCCCCCGCGCCGGCGCCCGCACCGCCGCAGCAGATTCAGGTGCAGATACCGGGTCTGCCACCCATCGTCATCCCCATTCCCAACTGAGGGTCGGTCGCGGAGTACTCGGCTACAGGGTGACGAGGGCGGTGTTGATCACGATCGCCTGGGTGAAGAGCGTCCAGTCGTTGATGATGTGCGCGCCCGTCGAGACCCACAGATTCTTGGTGCGGATGTAGGCGAGTGTGAGGATCAGTCGGGCCCCGCCGATCACGATGAAGGCCTGAGCGAAGTTCCAGTCGTAGGTTGGTAGATGGGCGGCGCCGAACCACACCGCACTGAGCAGCCAGGCCAGGACGATCGCGGTCTTACGGGACAGCTTCGCCTTGGCGAACAGGAAGTACATCAACGCGAGGAACGGGACGATGGTGAAGACTTCTTCGCCAACCAACTGGATCCCGGTTCCGACGTAGAACGCGGCGGTGTCGAGTGCACCACCCTCGCCCGCACCGTCGACGGCCTTGTTGGACGCTACCCCGAACAGGGCCCGCACGATCAACGCCAGCACCGACGTGACAACGAGGTTGAGCACGGCGAAGCCGATCATCGTGAGGACGTCCCGGCCGTGCACCTTCCGGAACAACGCTGTCCAGTGCTCGCGCGTCACCATCGCCAGCACGACGAGCGGGATACCGACGAACAGGATGCGCGGAATGAGCGCAACGAAGTTGTCGGTCTGCGGGAGGAGGATCAAGGCCGCGAAGCCGACTGCGACCGAGGCCCATGCCAGGGCCCACTGCCGCACCGACAGCGCGGTCGGCGTCCCGTTGTAGAAGGGGAAGTCGGCGTCGTCACGGCGCTCGATCAGGGGACCGAAGCGGTCGTTCGACGACGCCGCTTCGTGGACGGGAACGGCACTCGGGCCGGAACCACTACTCACGATCAGCCCCTCTGCAGGTGGGTGGACTCAGGTGGCAATTTTCGCAGCAACCCCCGACCGCGACCACCCGACGCGCCCGCCGGGTCGCACAACGGACGGTTAACGGAAAGCGACTTATATATACCTGCGGCAAATTTCTTGTACTTGTATTGACATGTTGTCCTGGGTGGGTCCACAGTGAGTCGCATGACAACTCAACGACGCTACGACGTGGTGGTCGTCGGTGCCGGAATCGTCGGCCTCGCGCACGCGTATCACGCGCGCAACCGAGGCCTGTCCGTGGCGGTGATCGACCACGCCGACCGCGTTGCGGGGGCGTCCGTCCAGAACTTCGGCCACGCCTGCATCACCGCCCAGTCGGGCGTCGCCCGCGACTACGCCCAAGCGGGCCGGGAGCACTGGCTCGACCTGGCACGCAAGGCCGGGTTCTGGTCCGCCGAATCCGGAACGTACTGTGTGGCAAGACATGACGACGAGCTGGCAGTCATGACCGAGTTCGCGGCCGTACGCGGACCGGCCGAAGTGGAACTGCTGTCCCGAGACCGGATCCTCGGCGCGTTACCCATCGTCGGCGACCGCGTCGTCGGGGGCATGTACATGGCCGACGACCTCCAGGTGAACCCGCGGGAAGCGGCCCCCGCCATTGCGCAGTGGCTCGAAGTGTCGGGCGTCGACTTCTTCTGGCGGACCGCCGCAACCGGATTCGAGACCGGCGTCGTTCATACCTCGCGGGGCGATCTGCACGCGGCGACGGTGTTCGTCACCGTCAACTACGACATCGACCGCCTGTTCCCGGGGCCGGCCGAGCGCGGGGGGCTCCTGCGGTGCCGGCTCCACATGATGCGCGCGAGGATTCCGTTGTCCGCGCCGTTGCCCGCACCGCTGTTCACGGGCTGGTCGCTCGTGCGGTACAGCGGTTTCGAGAATCTTCCCGCGACCGCGGCGCTCGCGGCACGGCTCCGCGACGAGTACCCCGACTACGTCGACCTCGGCCTCCACCAGATGTACACACCACAGCCCGATGGATCGATCCTGCTGGGCGACACCCACATCCGCGAGATCTCGGCCGAGCCGTTCCAGTCGGAGAAGGGGTTCGAGGTGCTGATCCGTGAAGCCGCCGCCCTCTTCGGCGTCTCGGACGTCACCGTCACCGAACGCTGGCAGGGCGTGTACAGCTCGGCCCCCGATTCGGAATTCCTGATCGAGGAGCCGATCGACGGCGTGCACATCGTCACCGTGACCACCGGGATCGGCATGACCACCGGCATGGGCCTGGCGAAGGACCGCATCGACCACGTCTTCGGCCACGAAACCGCGTCCGCCTTGGCGTAACAGCAGTATCCCGCACGCACATTCACCGAACACCGAGAGGGACACGACAATGGGAACACATCACCGCGACATCAGCCTCGTCGTCTTCGACATGGCAGGCACCACCGTGGAGGACAGCGGGCTGGTCCAGCAGTCCTTCCTCGCCGCGGACGCGCATGCCGGACTGTCGAAGACGGAGGAGGACCGCCTGCGGATGCTCGACTACGTCTCCGACACCATGGGCCAGTCCAAGATCGTCGTCTTCCGCCATCTCAGCGGCGGAAACGAGGAGCAGGCGCAGGCCGCGAACAAGGAATTCGAACGCTGCTACTCGCAACTCGTCGACGACGGCCGGTGCAGCGCCGTCCCCGGCGCCGAGGAACTCTTCGGTTCGCTGCGTGAGCAGGGCATCAAGACGGCGCTCACCACCGGGTTCGCGCGCGAAACGCAGATGTCGATCATCCGCGCGCTCGGCTGGCAGGACGTCGCCGACGCCGTGTTGTGCCCCGGAGACGGCGTCCGCGGCCGCCCCTTCCCGGACCTGGCGCTGACCGCGTTGATGCGCACCGGCGCCCCGTCCGTGCAGTCCATGGTGGTGCTCGGCGACACCACGTCCGACGTCACCACCGGCCTCCGCGCCGGAGCACTCGCCTCCGTGGGCGTGCTCACCGGCGCCCACGACGCCACCCAGCTGGCCGGGGCCGGGGCCACCCACGTGCTCGACAGTGTCGCGGACCTGCCCGGTCTGCTCGCCGAACTGCGCAACGCCTGATGCCGGCGGCCGGCTAACTTCCGTTGCCGTCGTCCGACGGAAGGCGGGGGTCGATGGTGCGGGCGTTCACGATGCTGAAGGCGACGAGGTCGGGACGGTACCGATCGTCCGCGTACTCGAACGTGTCGCCGTTCTGATCCCGCGACGTCCGACGTTCCCGAAGCAACGGGCTGCCGGGGTCGATCCCGAGATTCTCGGCGTCGACCCCGGTCGCGGCGACGGCGTCGAGCACGTGCTCCATCGATTCGAAGCGGACGCCGCGCGAGGTGAGGTAGTCGGTGATCGATCCGGTGTCGATGTCGAACTCGAACAGCAGGGAGCCGACGCGCTCGGTGAACGTGCTCCGCTCGATCATCGTCGGTTCGCCGTCCAGCAGCCGGACGCGGAGCACCTCGACGACGAAGTCGTCCGTGGTCAATCCCAATGCGCCGGCGGCAGGTTCGGACACGCGGCGACGCGAGATCTCGAGCGTGTGGCTCCCCGCGGCGCGGCCGGTGCGACGCGCCCATTGGGAGAACGGTGTGAACGTGTCCAGGGTCTGCGTGATGTCGTGGCTTCGCACCACGGCCGGCTTCCCCTGGGACAGCAGGATCAGCCCCTCGTTCTTCAATGTCGCCAGCGCTTGGCGCACGGGACCGCGGGACACCTCGAACTCCGCGCACAGCATGCTCTCGCTGGGCAGCGACTCACCCACCGCGTACTGCCGCTGCATGATGCGCTGCCGGAGCTGGAGTGCGACGAACTCATGGCGGGAGCGTGCCTCCACCATTGCGCATCACTCCACTTCCCCGGTCGGTCGACGATCGCCACTGCGAGTCAGGTGCATTCTAATGGCGTCGTCGCTACGCTACATTGCGAGAACACGTTCCAGCCGGTGGAGGGATGCGGAGAATGGCGTCGTCGACGGAGCGGATCGTCACGGTCGACGGATTCCGTTGGCAGATTACCGAACTGGGTGACGGCCCACCCGTCGTCCTGTGCCACGGATTCCCGGGCCTCGGCTACAGTTACCGACATCAGATGCGGGCCCTCGCGGCGTCCGGGTACCGCGCGATAGCCCCGGACATGCCCGGCTACGGCGGCACCGACGTGCCCCGCGACATAGACGACTACACGAACGAGCGGGTGTCGGACGCGCTGATCGGTCTGCTCGACAGTCTCGGTCACGAGCGTGCCGTGTTCGTCGGCCACGACTTCGGCGCGCCGGTCGCATGGACCGTCGCACTGCGCCACCGCGCACGCGTGTCCGGGCTGGTGCTACTGGCCGTCCCCTACGCACCCGACCGGTTCCCGCTGCGACCGTCGGAGCTCTATGCGTCGATGGCGCGCAAGCACTTCCTGCACATCCACTACTTCCAGGAACCGGGTGTCGCCGACCGCGAACTCGACGCCGATCCCCGCGGATTCCTGCACCAGCTGTTCTACGCGTTGTCGGGCGCCTACCGCTATCTGGACATCTGGCAGCACCCCTCGGACGGCAACGGCTACCTGGACGTGTTACCCGAAGCCCCACCCCTGCCGTGGTCGTGGCTGACGGAGGACGAGTTCGACCATTATGTGGAGGTCTTCACCCGGACGGGATTCACCGGCGGACTGAACTGGTACCGGGCGTACGACGCCAATTGGGAACGCTCCAGGAATCTCGCCGGAGCCGACATCGAGGTGCCGACGCTGTTCGTGGCCGGTGCGCACGATCCCGTCCTCACGATGAGTGGTGCGCAGGCCCTCGACCGGATGCGCGACACCGTCCCCGACTTGCGCGGACTCCATCTCGTCGAGGGCGCCGGGCACTTCGTCCAGCAGGAAAGACCGGAAGAGGTGAACGAGTTGCTGCTCACGTTCGTCGCGGGCCGAACAGGCGACGACGACGGCGACTCGGCTCGGGCAGGTGACCGATCGACTCGAGGTGTGCGGTGAACGCCTCCGCGTCCGCGTGAGTGCTCCCCTTCGGCCTGCCCTCGGCCCAGTCGGCGAACAGCGCGAAGAATCGGTCGCCGAGGGCTGCGCGGACGTGGGGAAGGTGAGCGCCCACTTCCCCGGACCGCTTGCGGAGCAGGGCCTTCGATGCGGTGTCGATCGCGTCGCGGTCGAATCCCTCCGGCAGCTCTCCCCCTGCGACGAGAGCCCGGACCAATGCCGCCTGCCGCCCCGCCAGCCCGGTCACGGCGGACTCCACACAACGCCGCCGGTGACCCGGCCGAACCCGGCCGCATCCGCGATCGCATCCAACTCGGCGAACAACTCCCGGGCGGGCGGGTAGTTCCCGTCGCGCTCGAGCATCATCGCGGGAGCGCCCCCGGATGCCCACTGCCGGACCAGATCCAGCATCTCGCCGGGCACCGGGTCGGTGTGGGTGTCGTGATACGTGCCGCCTCGTTCGGATCCCCCGGCGACGTGGCAGTACGCCACGCGTTCGAGGGGAAGCCGCCGGAGTTCCTCACCGGCGTGGCGGCCGCGGTTGCGGGCGTTCGCGTAAACGTTGGCGATGTCCAGCAGCAGGTAGACGCCGGTGCGTTCGACGAGTTCGGCCAGGAACTCACTCTCGGAGTATTCGTCGTCCGGCCAGTCGAACAGGGCCGCGATGTTCTCCACGGCCAGCGGCACCGGCAGGCACTCCTGCGTGCGCCGGACGTTGCGCACCAGCACGTTCAGGGCTTCCGCCGAGCGCGGCACCGGCAGCAGGTGCCCGGCGTCGAGACCGCCCGCCCGCACGAACGCGACGTGCTCGCTGACGAGCGGCGCACCGAGCGCGTCGGCGCACCGAGCGAGATGGTCGATCCGGTGCTGCTCGACGCCGTCCGCGCCACCCAGCGACAGCGAGATGCCGTGCGGGACGACGGGAACCCCCAGCGACCGCAGTTCGTCCGGAACGCCGACTCCACGCCGCCGGACGGGCAGCGATTCGGCGATCACCTCGCAGAACCGCAGCCCGTCGAGCCGGTCGATGATCCCGCAGATCTCCGGCCGCCAGCCGATGCCGACGCCGGGCCCGATCAGGGCGGTCATCCCCCGCACCCCCCACCGCCGCCGCAGCCTCCGCCGCCGCACGAGCTGTCGCCGCCGCTGCTGCCACCGTCACTGCTGCTGCTGTCGGAGATACCGGCCGCGCTCGCGAAACCGGGGGAGAACAGGCCGACGGTTCCCATCCCGAACAGTGCAGTCGATAGCGCGATCGGCGTCGGTCCATACGCGGTGAGCGACGGGCGCATCCGCGGCGCCAGGTACGAATGTGTGCGGCGCAGGCGCTGCAGTTCCGCAGTGCCCTGGGGCGTCCTGCGGCCGGTCCGGCGAACGAGCTCCCGCGAGGCCGAGAGCAGAACCACCGCGACCAGCAGGAAGCCGATCGGCTTTCCGCCGGAGAACCCGGCGACGAGGCGTGCGACGCCGATGGCCACGACGACGAGGATCGGGAGGGTCGCGCGGCGATTCCAGGCCTTCTGTTCGGGTCCGGTGAGCAGCCCCTGCGCGATCAGGGTGGCCCGCAGCTGGTCGAGCGGGGCCTGCAACCGGCCCGGGAGCCGAACGTTGACGAGGGCGCTGCGGCCGGAGGCGAGTTCGTCGTAGAGGGCCCGCGTGAACGATCCGAGGCCGTTGTCCGCGACTCCCCACCCCCGCAGGATCGTCCCGTCGGTGGAGATGAGGTCAGCTCCGCGCAGCAGGGTCAGGGAGGCAGCGATGGCCCGATCGTCGCTGGTCAGCATCCCGGCCTGCACCGGATCGAGACGAATACCGGCGGTCGGGGCGGGCGCGGTGCCGTGGGACCGGAGGAACACCGCCAGCCCGACCGCGAGCACAGCGGCGGTGACGTAGATCACCAGAAAGGTCTCGCTCGGTATCCCCCATGTAGCGGATTCGTTGTACATTGCACACCACCTTTCAACCACGTTGTCCGACAGTCGATCTCAGTATCGGTACGAATGGCCCCTCTGCACCCGCCGGGTACCGATCGTCACCGTTCCGTTCTCGGGATCCTGGGGATACGTCGTGGGGTGGGCTGTGGGTGGCATCGCCTAGCATCGTCTGCATGACATCGCCGCGTGCCGCACTGTCGTATGCCGAACTGCTCGAGGCGGTTGCCGAATCGCACAGGACGGTGGAGGCGACGCTGGAGGGGTTGACCGACGAGCAGGCGCGGGAGCCGTCGCTGCTGCCGGAGTGGAGCCGGGGGCACGTCGTCACGCACCTCGCAAGGAACGCGGACGCGCTCAACCGGTTCGCCGTCGGGGTGATCACCGGCGAGGCCGCACCCGAGATGTACCCGGGAGGTCCGGCCGCGCGGGCCGCGGCGATCGAGGAGGGGGCCGGACGTCCGGCCGAACTGCTGGTGGCCGATTTCCGCTTCGCGGGACGGCGGGTGATCGAGTCGCTACGCCGGATCACCGAGGATCTGTACGAGACGCCGGTGAACTGGCGTCAGCGGGTGCCTGCGCGACAGGTGCCGGTGCTGCGGTGGCGCGAGCTCGAGATCCACCACGTCGACCTGGGGCTCGACTACTCGGCTGCCGACTGGCCGGGGGCCTTCGTGGAGCACACGCTGGAATCGGAGCTGCCCGCGCTGGCGGCCCGGTATCCGGACGTCGGGGTGCCGGAACTTCCGCGCACCGAACTGCTGGCGTGGGTTATCGGACGCCCCACGCGGGAGGGGCTGCCGCCCGTGCCCGCGTGGCCGTTCTGATCGTCAGGCGTACTCGACGTTCTCGAACGTGTCGGCGTCGTCGAGCGCGTCCCAGATGATCGCGTAGCGCTTGTGGGTCATCTCGTCGGCATCGACGAGCAGAGCGTCGAACAAGGTCTTCGGGTTGTCCTGCCACGTCTGAACCAGGCTTGCGACCGCCTGGGGCGTGAACAGACCCGACCGCGCTGCCGCCTCGATCCACTCGTCGAAGTCGCCGGCGTAAATCCGCTCGACTGCTTCGCGATCGACCTCGCCGTCACCGAGATCGAGAGTGAACATCGTCGCGAAGACGTCGCCGTCGACGGCGACGACGGTGTCGCTGTGCATACGCTGGTCGGTGTTCATCGTGGGGATACCTCCTGGGAGTCAGCTCGTTCATCCTGACTCACGTTTGCGGCCTCTGCTGATGAGAAGAACTGTAGGGCGACTAATTGTGAGCAGCTTAAAGCCTTTCTGTGAGATCAATCTGTGATCTATCTCACGCAGGTTTCTTCGCTGTCAGCGCACCCTCAACACGACTTCTGTGGGGTGCGCGTCACCCGGTGTCTCCACCGCGTTGCGCACGGCTTTTGCGACCGTCGACGGCTGCAGATACTTCTCCGGCCGGTATTCGTCGCCCTCGCCGGCCACGATGGCGCGCTGCATATCGGTGTCGATCCGCCCGGGGTGAATTGACGTGACGCGCAGTAACGGTTCCTCGAGCCGCAGTGCGTCACCGAACGCCCGCAGGGCGAATTTGCTCGCCGCATACGACGCCCAGCCGGCGTTCGCGCGGAGCCCGGCGCCCGAGTTGATCAGGACGACGTGCCCACCCGCGGCCCGGAGGGCGGGCAGCAGCAGCCGGGTCAGTTCGGCCACCGCGATGACGTTCGCCTCGAGCGTGTGCCGCCACTGTTCGACGGTCGACTCCCCCACGGTCGCGAGATCGGCGACGCCGGCGTTGTGGACGACCACGTCGAGCCGTTCGATCGGGGCGCACGCAGCCGCCAGCGCGTCGTAATCGGTCAGCTCGACCGGCCAGGGCGTGGCGCCCGGCAGTTCGTCGAGGATGCCGGTCAGCGACTCCGGCGACCGGGCGCCGAGCAGGAGGTCGTGGGTCGGTGCGAGTTCGCGGGCGATGGCGGCTCCGAGGCCACGGCTCGCGCCGGTGATCAGGGCTGTGGGCATGCTGTCGAGGCTAGCGCCCGTGAGTACTTATCAACCGCGGGCGGTTAATAAGTACTCACAGGGCGGACCAGTGGTGCCACGCCAGGTCGTGGATCGCGATCACCGGTCCGTCCGGGCGGCGGTCGACGTACTGTGGATACTTCGCGGCGAGGACGTCGATCGCGGCGCCGCCCTCCGGGGAGTCGGCTGTGAGGACTTCGGCCCGACCGTCTACCCGCACCCACCACAGGTGGTCCCAGTTCTCGTCGTAGTGGTCCACGAGCAGGGTGACGGCGGGGTTGGCCGCGATGTTCGTCAGGCGCCGTAATGCCGTGCTGCGCTTCGGTTTGTGGTCGACGCAGGAATAGATCGTGTCGGAGTCGAGCGCGAAGACGAGCGGGACGAGGTGCGGCACCCCGTCCACCCCGACCGTGGCGAGCCGTGCGACGCGGGCGGCCGCGAATCGCGCGACGGCGTCCATCACGGTTCCATCAGGTAGTCGCCGCTCACCGGTTCCGGGAGAGCGGGAATGCCCAACGGGCGCTTGAAGTATGCCCACGGGAACCACAGCGTCCCGACCTTCTGCCAGCCGTCGGCCTCGAGTTTCTGACGGCTCGCCGGCGCCGACACGCGGGTGTGCTCCCACTGCTCCTCGGACTTGCGGACGGTGTGGAACAGGGTGCCGAACCCGACGGAGTGCCAGCCGTACGAGCCGGCGTGGTTGAGGATGCGCATCTCGTTGAACGCGGTGAGCGGGGTGAGCCGGCGGGTCCGGCCGTCCGGGTCGGTGTCGGGGGCGTCGCCGATCCGCTTGCCGAAGCGTTGTTGCGCCGCCTGCCGCGACATGCCGAGTGCGGCGCCGACCGTGTCCCAGCTGTGCCCGGCGGAGCGCGCGGCGGCGATCGCGGAGACCAGCAGTTCGTCGACCGACTCCCGTGCCTGCGAGGTGAGCCGGACGAGCGCCAGGTAGGCGGCGGGGTCGTGGTCCAGCCCCGGGTCGATCTCGGGGTCCGCCTTGGCGATCGCGTCCGACAGCAGTTGGGTGAGCGCGGCATCCGGCATGTGTCAAGTATTGGTTGACACGAGTCGCATTGTCAACCAAATGTTGACTAGGTGGTGACTAACTCGTGACGAGGGTGATGCCGAGGGTGAGCATCAACGCGGCGATCCCGGCGTCGAGCACGCGCCACGCGCCGGGGCGGGCGAACACGCGGTGCAGGAACTGGGCACCGTACCCGAGCGCGAGGAACCAGACGACGCTCGAGGTGGCGGCACCGAGGCCGAACAGCCACCGGCCCGAATCGCCCTGGTTGTTGGCCACCGAGCCGAGCATCAGCACCGTGTCGAGGTACACGTGCGGGTTGAGCCACGTGAGTGCGAGGCAGGTGAGGATCGACGTCGCGAGGGTCGCCGATCCGATTTCCTGCGTGGCATCGAGCGTTCCGGGGCGCAGGGCGCGGCGAGCGGCGAGCACCGCGTAGGAGACGAGGAATGCCGCACCCGCCCACCGGATCACGGTGATGGCGGCTGGAGCGTGCGCGAGAACGGCGCCGATCCCGCTGATCCCGACGGCAATGAGCACGGCGTCCGATACCGCGCACAGCACGACCACCGGCAGGACGTGCTTGCGCGCGATCCCCTGTCGCAGGACGAACGCGTTCTGCGCGCCGATCGCGACGATCAGCGACAGGCCGGTACCGAAGCCGGCCGCCGCCGTGAGCAAGGCAGGGGTGAGATCCATGAGAACCACGCTACGAAGCCCGAGGCCATCAATCCAGCTAATTATCCTTCATTGCCATTAGCATCGCTTCATATGGACCTCGACCTGGCTTCGCTCCGCACGTTCGCCGCCGTGATCGACGAGGGCACCTTCGACGCCGCGGCGCGGGTACTGCACATCACGCCGTCCGCCGTGAGCCAGCGGATCAAGGCACTCGAGCAGCAGGTGGGACGCGTCCTGGTGCAGCGGGCCAAGCCGGTCCGGGCCACCGAGTCCGGTCACGTCGTGCTCACGCTCGCCCGCCGGATGGCCCACCTCGAGCGCGAGGCCATGTCGTCCCTCAATCCCGAGGAGGCGACGACGAGCACGCTGTCGCTGGTCGTCAACGCGGATTCGCTGTCCACGTGGATGATTCCGGCCCTGGCCCGCCTGGCGCCGGAGCATCGGGCACTGTTCGACCTGCATCGGGAAGACGAATTCCACTCGACCACCCTGCTGAAGGAGGGCACGGTGATGGCCGCGGTGACGTCCGTCCCGGAGGCGGTGCAGGGCTGCACCGTGGAGAAGCTGGGGTCGATGCGGTACCGGGCGCTCTGCAGCCGCGACTACGCCGAACGCTGGCTCCCGGACGGCCCGACACCGGATGCCCTCGCGGTGGCACCGATGCTCGACTTCGACCGCAAGGACGAACTGCAGGCCCGGTTCCTGCGCGGATTCACACGGCGCCGACTGCAGCCGCCGCGACATTTCGTTCCCGGGTCTTCGGCGTTCTCCGACGCCGTCCGCCACGGACTGGGCTGGGGACTGCTACCGGAATTGCACACCGGCGACGACCACGGGCTCGTCGAACTCGACCCGTCCCGCCCGGTCGACGTCCCGCTGTACTGGCAGCGGTGGAAGCTGGATTCGCCGATCCTCGCGGCGCTCACCACCGCGGTCCGGGACGGGGCGCGCGAAGCGTTGCGGTGACGTCCGGGTGGGCGCAACACTGGAGGCATGGACGCCGACAGCCCGATGGACCCGGTGCAGGCCTTGCGAGAGACAGCGTTCTGGCTCGAGCGGTCGCGTGCGGAGACACACCGTGTGAAGGCGTACCGCCGCGCGGCCGACGTGGTGGCCGAACTGTCCGAGGAGCAGCGGGACGTCCGTCAGCGCACCGACAGCTGGAAGGACCTGCCGGGCATCGGACCCAAGACGGCGACCGTGATCCGGGAGGCGCTCGACGGCGTGCCCGTCTATCTCGCGGAATTACGGGAGAACGCGGAGCCGATCGGCGGCGGTGCGCTGCGGGAGGCGCTGAAAGGCGACCTGCACACGCATTCGGACTGGTCGGACGGCGGCAGCCCCATCGACGAGATGATGCGCAGCGCGGCCGCTCTGGGTCACGAATACTGTGCTCTGACAGACCATTCGCCACGTCTGACGGTCGCGAACGGGCTGTCGGCGGAGCGGTTGCGTTCTCAGCTGGAGGTGATCGCCGAACTGAACGAGGAACTGGCACCGTTCCGCATCCTCACCGGCATCGAGGTCGACATCCTCGACGACGGTTCACTCGACCAGGATCCGGATCTGCTCGACGAACTCGACATCGTCGTCGCCAGCGTGCACTCCAAGTTGCGGGCGGAGCGCGGGGCGATGACCCGCCGGATGGTCCGGGCGGTGGAGAATCCGCTGGTGGACGTGCTGGGGCACTGCACCGGCCGACTCGTCGAAGGTGGGCGCGGGACCCGGCCTGAGTCGACGTTCGACGCGGAGCAGGTGTTCACCGCCTGCCGCGACAACGGCACCGCCGTCGAGATCAACAGCCGTCCCGAACGCCGCGACCCGCCGAGCCGTCTCATCGATCTGGCCATCGACGTGGGGTGCCTGTTCTCGATCGACACCGACGCGCACGCCCCCGGGCAACTCGCCTGGCAGGGGTACGGATGCGAGCGGGCAATGCGGTGCGGTGTCGAGGCCGACCGCGTCGTGAACACGTGGTCCGCCGACGACCTGCTGGAATGGGCCAAGTAACGCCCGTGCGTGGCTGACGAGTGCAGGGACTCGTCAACCACGCACGGGCCGAAGGCCTAGCCCCGCTCTCCGGCCAGTTCCTCGAACAGTGTCGGGTCGTGGGCGGAGAAGACGCGCACCCGCGGCGCCACCTGATTGTTCAGTTCCCGGAGCCGGCGATGATTGCCGCGGATCTTCGAACGGTCCACCGCGATCAGCTCTTCCATCACCCGCAGGGCGCGACCCTCGGTTCCCGGTGATACCTGTCCGGGGGCGGCGACGGTGCTGCGGTGGTAGAAGGCGTCGCCCGCGTGCAGCAGCCAGCCCTTCTCGCCGGTGTCGACGGCCACCGCCGCGTGACCGCGGGTGTGGCCGGGCATCGGGACGAGCACGATGCGGTCGCCGACACCGGCGATCGGGTAGGTGTCGGAGAACCCGAGCACGGATTCGCCCGGCCCCGAATAGGTGTGCAGCGTGGGTTCGGGGGTGAGCTGGGCGGGACGGTAGCGGACCTTCTCCCGGAACGACGAACGTCCTTCCGACGCCGTTCGTTCCGCGGCGGTGGTGTGCAGGGTGGCGTTCGGGAAGTCGGCGACGCCGCCGATGTGGTCGAAGTCGAGATGGGTCGCGACGATGTGGGTCACGTCCGCAGGATTCAGGCCCAGCTTCTCGAGCCGGCGGACCGCCGTCTCCGACTCCCGGAACCGGGCGCCCATCAGGTTCGCGTACCGGCCGACGCGTCCGGTGGGATCGGCGACGTCCGCCAGCCCGAAGCCGGAGTCGACCAGCACGATGCCCGCGTCGGTTTCACACGCCAGCACATGGCACACCAACCGCCCGATGAGCGCCGAGGAGAACGAGCCGCAATTGAGGTGGTGTACCCGCATGGGGGCTCACGCTAGCCGAGTCGGTGTTCGCGGGGCGCCGATTACACCGCGACCGGTGACGACGCCTGTGCCCAGAACCGTTTCGGTATTCGTCCGGCGTTGCGGGCGCGGCGCCCGGCCGTGACTGCTCCGGCCATCGCCGCGGCCATCAGCGGAGGGTCCGCGGCTCTCGTCACCGCCGTGGCGAGCAGTACGGCGTCGCAGCCGAGTTCCATCGCCAGTGCTGCGTCGCTCGCGGTGCCGATCCCGGCGTCGAGAATGACCGGGACGTCGGTGCGCGCGACGATCATCTCGATGTTGCGGGGGTTCGAGATGCCGAGCCCGGTGCCGATCGGCGACCCGAGTGGCATCACGGCGGCGCACCCGGCATCGACCAGGCGCTGCGCGAGAACGGGGTCGTCGTTGGTGTACGGCAGCACGACGAAGCCGTCGTCCACGAGTTGTTCGGCCGCCGCGACGAGTTCGATCCCGTCGGGCAGGAGCGTGCGCTCGTCGGCGATCACTTCGAGCTTGACCCAGTTGGTACCCAGGGCCTCGCGGGCCAGGCGCGCGGTCAGCACGGCCTCCGTGGCGCCCCGGCAGCCGGCTGTGTTCGGCAACAACGCGATACCCAGTCGGTTCAGCAGTTCGAGCAGCCCGGTCCTCCCTGCGGCGTCCACTCGGCGCATCGCCACCGTCGTCAGTTCGGTGCCGGAGGCGACGAGTGCGTCTTCCAGCACCGAGAGGTTGGCCGCGCCGCCTGTGCCCATGACGAGGCGGGACGAGAAGTCCCGGCCCGCGATCGTGAGTGCGTCGGTGTCAATGCTCATCGGTACCTCTCCGGTCGAGATTTCAGCGAGCACTCGAACCCTACGATCGAATCGTCTCCGACGTCAGAACCACTTGTGCGCTACGTCATAGGTCCAGATTGGACCCCTGTCCCACCGTCTTTCTGGATCTTCTGGACCCGTACCAGATGCCCCAGAGTTGTCAGTGCGATGAGCCCCGTGGACAACGCCACGGCGTCACGATCGGAGTAGAGATGAACACCATGGTCGCGAGCAGGAACCGCACCGCGAGGTCGAGGGAGGAGGAGCGCCTGGCAACGGAACTGGAGGACGCTCGGCGCCGCATCATCGAACTCATGGGCCAGTTGGCCGAAACGGTCCGCAGCCGTGACGCTTTGAGCGACCGCATGCAGGTGATGGCATGGAACGCCCGGTGGGGGCGCGAGCACAACGGATTCGGGGTGCTGTGACCCGAGTTCGGGTGTCACAGCCACGTGGTCGGGCGGATCAGATTGGCGAGATCCACCAGCGTGTACCGGTGCCGGCGCTCGGGTGCCTTGCGGGCGAGGGCCCGGAGCGCCGACTCCGCCCCGGCGCGCAGACCGCGTTCGGTGAACGGCACGCTGAGGATCCTCGTCGTCTCGGGGATGCCGCCGGCGTGCAGCCAGTCCACGGCCACGCCGAGGACGAGCACCCGGGTCTGGAGTGCCCGACGCTCGTCGTGGGCAAGCAGTTCGACTCGCCGGGCGGCCTCCTGCAGATCCCGTTCACTCACCTCGGCGAGGGGCCGATCGTGGACGAGCATCAGCACACTCGTCAACCGGGCCTCGGCATAGTGCCGTGATGTCGGCGGCACCTCGTCGAGCGCCTCCACCGCGGCTGCCCGGTCGTCGCGGTGCTCGAGTTGCCGCGACAGTCCGAACGCCGCACTGACCGCGCCGTGATCCGTGCGCCACACTGTGCAGTAATACTTTTCGGCGGTCCGGCGCCACCGCTCGATGTCCTCGCCGGAGCGGTATTCGCACCACATCTCGGCCGTCGCGGCGAGGGCGAGCTTCGGAGCCTCCTCGCCCGGTAGCGCGGTCAGGACGGAATCGAATCGGGTGAACGCCGCCTCGAAGTCGCCGCCCACCAGCGCGCACAGTCCCGTGTGCCAGTCGACGCGCCACGTGTCCTCGCGTTGGTGGTCGAGGGATTCGAGAATGGTGGCGGCATCACGGGGCTGCCCGAGATCGAGGTGTGCGCGCACTTCGGCGAGCGGGATCTCGATGCTCGTGGACGCCACGCCGTCGTCCGCCGCCTCCTTCGCCCGGTGCAGTGAATCGAGGAGTTCCCTCGGCCGGCTGTGGACGACGGAAAGCAGCGGGGCCGCCGGATCGTCCGGGTCCACCAACGGAATCGGCAGCGCCCGAACGATACTCATCACGCTGATCCGCTCGTCCCGGCGATGCCCGTCGACGTAGACGTCGGTGCGGCTGATCGTGAGGTCGGTCCCGAACGTCGTGCGCTGCGGGCTGAACCGGTGGGACAGCCCCGGATGCGGGTGGCCGGTCTGCTGGGCCCGCACCTCGCGCAGAACACCCTCGAGTTGCGTCGACATCTCCTCGGCCGACGCGAAGCGCCGGGCCGGATCGGGGTGGATGGCCCGGAGCAGCAGCCGGTGGTAGAACTCGTACTCCGCCAGCAGCGGCGCCTCCTCGGGTGTCGGCAGGCCGTCGACGTAACAGCCCCCGGCGGTCGGCATGTCGAGGGTCAGCACGGCCAGCGTGCGCCCGACGGTGTAGATGTCGGAGGCGACGGTGGGACCGGTGGTGGCGATCTCGGGAGCTTGGTAACCCTGTGTGCCGTAGATGTATCCGTGATCGCCGATCCTGGCGACCGCGCCCATGTCGATGAGCTTGAGCTGGTCGTAGTCGTCGCCGATCATGATGTTCTCGGGTTTGAGGTCGTTGTACACCAACCCGATCGAGTGCAGGTATCCGAGCGCGGGCGTGACCTCGAGGAGGTAACGGATGGCGTGCTCCACCGGCAGCATCGGCTTCGGGTCGTCGGGTCCGGCGTCCTCCTTCAGCTCGGTGAGCACGTCGCGCAGGGTTCTGCCCCGGACGTACTCCATCACGATGTAGCCGATGGGATTGCCGTCCATCCCGGGGTGTTCGACGAAGTTGTAGATCTTGACGATGCTCGGATGCGTCACCTCGGCGAGGAACCGGCGCTCGGCGAGTGCCACCTCCTGGGCCACGGGGTCGCCCGAGTGCAGCAGGCCCTTGAGGACCACCCAGCGGTCGCTGACGTTGTGGTCGAGCGCGAGGTAGATCCAGCCGACTCCCCCGTGGGCGAGGCACCCCAGGACCTCGTACTGACCCGCGACCAGTTCGCCCGCCTCGAGTTGCGGCGCGAACGAGAAGACGGTGCCGCAGTGGGTGCACACCCCCTCCGTGTCGCCCGGCCGCGCGGCGGTGGAACGTCCGACGGGGCGCTTGCATCGGTCGCAGTAGCGTTTGTGCTCCGCCAGAACGGGATTGGTCAGGAGCATCGACAGGTCGGAGGTGTGGACGGCGTCCGGCACCGTGCGTGACGAGGGGACGTCCTCATCCTCGTCGTCCGCGAACGGATCGAACCGCACACCCCGGGTGGATTCCGGCTCGTCCATCGGTGTTCGCCTGGTTTCGTCGCTCACGTCGGTGTCACCTCAGTCCCGGTACGTGGGGGCAGGGGGTCCGGCGGCGGGCCCGAGAACCGTCAGCCAGTTGTCGTAGAGCCTCGTCCAGGTTCCGTCCGCACGCATCCGATCCAGTGTGCCGTTCACGAAGCGCACCAGATCGTCGTTGCTCTTGTTGACCCCGATGCCGTACGGCTCCGACTCGAGCGGCGAGCCGACGATCTCCAGATTCGGATCCTGGGCGGCGAGCCCGGCGAGGATGGAGTCGTCGGTGCTCGCGGCGTCGGCCTGCCGCTGCTGGAGGACCACGAGGCAGTCGTCCCAGTCGGGTACCGCCACGATCGTGGCCTCGGGCTGCACTCGGCGAACCGTGTCCAGCGAGGTGGTGTCGCCGACGGAACAGACACGTTTCCCCGCCAGGTCCTCCGGACCGGAGATGCCGGAGCCCTTCGGCACCAGCAGACGCTGATAGGCCTGGAAGTACACGGTGGAGAAGGCGACCCGCTCGGACCGTTCACACGTGATCGACGTGCTCTTGACCACGAGATCCACGTCCTCGTTCTCGAGTGCCTCGAAACGGTCCCCGGACGTGAGCAGGCGGAATTCGACCCGGGAGGGGTCGCCGAACAGGTCTCGCGCGACCTCTCCCGCGACGTCGACGTCGAATCCCATCAGCATGCCGGTGGTCGGATCCCGGAAACTGAAGAGGTTGGTGTTCTGATCGATTCCGACGACCAGTCGGCCACGGGCGGTGATCTCGGCCAGCGAGCTTCCCGGCGCCCGGACGTCCGGTGTGACGGCGGGGCGGAGACTCGCGAGCGCGCCGCAGGAGTCGGGTGCGGGTGGCTCCTCGGGCACGTCGCCGGTCGGCAGAAGGATCTGCGACCCACTCGTCAGCGGCACGTCCGAGTAGTCGCCCTGGACAGTGGGAGTGAGGGGCTGCGGGGTTGCGCATCCGGCCGCGAGGACGGCGACCACGGCAGCGGAGAGTAGGAGGGCGCGCGGCCGCGTCCGCCGTCTCGGTCGACTCACCCGCGTCATCAGTGGTACTCGTTCAGTCTGGGCCAGATCCCCCCACCGACGGCGAACCCGCAGAGCACGCCGATCACCATGCTACCCACCGCGAGCAGCGACAACGAGCGATATGCGTCGGCCATCCCGTGGAGTTCCTCGCTGCGGAATCGGTCGATGCCGTCCTGCAACGACTCGTCGAGCGCCGCGAAGGTGGCGGGGGACGCCGAGTCCGCGGGGCCGATCGCGATGGCCTTCGCCCCCGGGTAGTCCCCCATGTCGAGCTTCTCCTGCAGCATGGTGTGTGCGCGCCGCCAGTCGGCGAGTGCGGTCACGGCGGCGTCGATCGGCGGTGTCGTCGCCGGACCGTGATCGCCGTCCTGCAGCCCTTCGAGGATGTCGGCGAGTTCGGCCGACCGCCGAGCGTAGTCGATCTCGGACTGTTCGTCGGAGCCGCGCTGCAGCAGCGCGAGGGTCTCGTCCGCCCGGGCCTGCTGGGCGAGGATCCGCGCCTGGGTGATGGTGCCGAGTGGTTGCGCCCCTTCGGTTCTGGCCCGGTCCGTGGCTGCGGTGGAGACCAGGGTGGCGGCGGCCAGCCAGATCAGGAGGGAGGCGGCGAGGAAGGACGCGAGGACGAGTCCGGGATTGACGCGGCGTTTGCTCTTGCGCGCCAGATACACCTGAGCGACGACGAGCGCGACGAGCAGGGCGACGGCGACGGCGAACGCGGCTCTCGGGAGCCGCCCGGTGAGGACCTGGGTGTCGGCGACGGACCTCGACTGTTCCGAGTAGAGACTCTCGGCTGCGGGCAGGATCGTGTCCTGCATCATCGTGGAGGCGTCGCTGAGATAGGCGACGCCGACCGGGTTGCCCGACCGATTGTTGGCGCGGGCGGTGGCGATCAGGCTGGTGTAGTCGGCGAGGTTCCGCGACACCTCGGACAGCAGCGCGAGGGCCGCGGCGTCTGTCGAGGCAACGCCGTTCGACGCGGTGACCAGCGCGTTCGACGCGTCCCCGATCGCCTGGTTGTACCGATTGCGGACGGCGATCGGCTCGACACCGCCCGAGATGAAGGACGTGGCGGCCGCGGCGTCGGCGATGGACAGGGAACTGTAGAGCCGTTCGGCCGCGTAGGTGAGGGGTTCGGTGTGCGTCCGCAGGGTCTCGATGCGCTGTTGCCGGGCACCGATCGCCGCCGACGTGATCGCCCCGGTCATGAGCGCGGCGGTCACGAGGGCGATCCCCAGCACGGACAGTCGTCCCGGGGTCGAGACGAGGAATTCCCGCCACGGCCGGCGCCGGGATTCGGGCTCGACGAGCAGGGACTCGTCCAGCGAGTGTTCTTCGGTGACGGCGTCGTCTCCGCGGTGGAACACGGTGTCCTCCTCCGCCGAGGTCTTCTGCAAGTGTGCCCCGATTGCCGGCGGGTCGTGCCGGAAAAGCCGATGTCGCATCGGACCCACAGAGAAGGACAGGGACCGCTGGTGCGGTCCCTGTCCTTCGGTACGGCGGGTGCGTCAGGGTTGCTCGTGGGTGACGACTCCGACGAGTTGCTCCGCGTCGGCACCGTCGGCAGGCGATTCCGCGGGCGGCGTGACGGTGTCGAGGCGTTCGGCGCTGGTGCGACTGCGCCGGCGGAACTCGTACCCGATCAGGATGAAGGCGAGAGTCACCACACTCAGCCAGAACTGCGAACGGGTGGTGGGGAGCACGGCCATGGCGGCGATCACGGCCCCCATCAGGGCGATGGTCGCGTAGCTGAGCCAGGGGAACAGCCACATCTTCAGGCTGAGGGCCTCGGGATCTCGAGCCTCCAGTTTCCTGCGGAGCGCGACCTGGGAGATCGCGATCATGAGGTAGACGAAGAGCGCCACGGCGCCGTACGAGTTGACCAGGAACGAGAACACGAGGTCCGGGGAGACGAACGCCGCGATCACCGACGCGTAGCCGATCACCGTTCCGGCGAGGATCGCGCGCCTCGGCACGCCACCGCCGGACAGGCGGGTGAACATGTGCGGGGCATCGCCGTTGCGGGTGAGTGCGAAGAGCATCCGCGAGGAGGTGTACAGCGCCGAGTTCAGGCAGGACAGCACCGCGGTGAGGATGACGACGTTCATGATCGTGGCGACACCGGGAATGTGCAGGGCGGAGAGCGCTGCCGCGTAGGGGCTGACTCCGACGGCCTCCGTGCTCCACGGCACCACCGCGACGACCACGAAGATGGAACCGACGTAGAAGGTGATGATCCGGACCACGATGGAGCGCATCGCCCGGGCGACCGCCTTCTTGGGTTCTGCGGACTCGGCGGCCGCGATGGTCACGATCTCGGCACCGGTGAAAAAGGCCACGCAGGGGACGACCGCGGCGAGCACCGCGCCCCAGCCGAGCGGAGCGAATCCGCCGTGGCTGACGAGGTTCGCCACGCCGGGGGTCGAATCCGGCCACAGTCCGGTGATCCACAGTGCGCCCAACCCGAGGAAGAGGACGATCGCGATCACCTTGATCGACGAGAACCAGTACTCGAATTCTCCGAACGAACGCGCTGATACGAGATTGGTGCAGGTCAGGATCACGAGAAGGCCGAGGCTGAGAATCCACAGGGGCGCGGACGGGAGGTAGAGCTGGAGTATTCGGCCGCCGGCGATGGCTTCGACCGCGACGACGATGACGAAGAAGTACCAGTACATCCAGCCGACCGAGAAGCCGGCGCGATTGCCGAGCGCTTCCCTGGCGTACACGTAGAACGATCCGACCACCGGCCGGGCCACCGCCATCTCCGCCAGCATCCGCATGATCAGGAGTGTGATGACCCCCGCGATGAGAAACGACACGATCGCCGCCGGGCCTGCGCTCTCGATGACGACGCCGCTGCCGACGAACAATCCGGCACCGATCACGCCGCCCAGGGCGATGAGGTTCATGTGCCGTTTCTTCAGGCCCTTTCCGAGGCCGGAGTCCTGGGATTGGACCGGGGGTGGTGTTGAAGTCACGTTTTCCTCCACTGTGCGCTGACCGGAATCGTCAGGTCGCCATCGCGATCCGGGGTCGGATCGTCGGCGGTTGGAACGGAGAACAGTGCCGGCGGAGATACGGGAGACGATCCACCGCGAACTGAACTGTTGATGTGATGCACAACACTGTATGGAGGGTCCGGTGGGCAGCACAGGGCCAGTTCCACGGCACGTCTGAGGACCAGTTCGTTGCCACTGGTCACAGGGTAGGGGTGTTCGCACGGCCTCGAGGGTGCGTACCGGCGCCGGGGGATCCAGATGTGCCGGGAAACCGTTCGGCCAGGCCATGCGAACGCGCTCCTTCTGGTGATGATCGCTGTCCTCCCAGTTCAGAGGCTTTCCCGGTCGTCGGTTCCGCGGTCGAACTGGTCCCATCGCTTGCGCGGCAACTGGCTCTGGGCGAGATCTGGCACCAGTCGTAGTGTGAGGTGAACACCAAAATAAGTGATGTGGATCACACGTACGATTGGGTCGCTGAACCGGTGGGTGCCCGCATCGACGTACGACCGACGAGGTCGGGTCAGGTGAGGGCCACGGCAGCGCCTTCTGGAGGAAAATGTGGACAGTACCGTTCCCGGACACACCGACAGTTCAGGTCTCGGCAAGGGCCTGAAGCGCAGGCACATGAACCTCATCGCCCTGGGCGGGGTGATCGGCGCCGGTCTCTTCGTGGGCAGCGGTGTCGTCATCGGCGGTGCCGGTCCCGGCGCCATCATCTCCTTCCTCATCGCAGGCATCATCACGTTGCTGATCATGCGGATGCTGGCGGAGATGGCGGTGGCCCGGCCGGTGGTCGGATCGTTCTACGTCTACGCTCGCCAGGCCCTGGGGCGTCGCGCCGGGTTCGCGACGGGGTGGATGTACTGGTACTTCTTCGTCATCGTGGTCGCGGTCGAGGCCATCGCCGGCGGCCGGATCCTGCAGCTCTGGCTGCCGATGATTCCGCTGTGGCTCCTGAGCCTGGGGCTGATGCTCCTGCTGACGGCCACCAACATGGTGTCCGCCCGCTCCTACGGCGAGTTCGAATACTGGTTCTCGTCGATCAAGGTGGTGGCGATCGTTCTGTTTCTCGGGATGGGCGCCCTCTGGATCACCGGACTGTGGCCCGATTCGACGCCCGGGCTCGGCAACCTCGTGAACCACGGCGGCTTCACCCCGCTCGGCTGGGGTGCGGTGCTCGCAGCGGTCGTCCCCTGCGTCGCCTTCTACACGGGAGCCGAGATCGTGACGATCGCCGCTGCCGAGTCGGAGGAGCCGAAGCGTGCTGTCGCCCATGCCATGCGGTCGATCGTGGTGCGGATCGTGACGTTCTACGTCGGTTCGATTCTCGTGGTCGTCACGATCCAGCCGTGGAACACCGAGAGTGTCGGTGTGAGCCCGTACGCCGCGGTGCTCGAGGTCCTGGGAATTCCCGGTGTCGCGACGATCATGAACTTCATCGTCCTCACCGCGGTCCTCTCCTGCCTGAACTCGGCGCTGTACACCACGTCCCGAATGCTGTTTGCACTCACCCGCAACGGCGACGCCCCGAAGTTCTTCACGACGCTGTCCCGCAACGGCGTGCCGCGTCGTGCGATCCTGCTCGGCACCACCGTCGGATACGTGTCCGTCGCCTGCACCTACGTGTGGGGCGACGTCGTCTTCGGCTTCCTCGTCAACTCGTACGGCGCCGTCGCGCTCTTCGTGTACCTCCTGATCGCCATCTCCCAGGTGGTGCTCCGACGTCGACTCGAGCGCGAAGACCCTGAGGCACTGCAACTCCGGATGTGGCTGTTCCCGTGGCTGAGCTACGCCACCATCGCCCTGATGGCCACCGTCATCCTCGCGATGGCGTTCCTCCCGTCCACCCGCTCCCAGTTCCTCATGAGCGGTCTGACGTTGATCGTCATCCTGATCAGCTACCAGGTACGGAAGTTGCTCGGCAAGGGCGGTCACGACGACGAATCACTGTCCGGTGCTCCCCCGATCGGGTCCGCGGACGAGTCGGTCGCGGAGGCCGAGAAGCGCATCGAGTCCGTGGAGACGCTCGGCGGCTCGGACATCGAACTGCTGGCGGCTGCGCAACAGAAGCCGCACACCCATCGTCACCAGAGGAGACAGTCGTGAACAGTTCCGCCGTCGGTACGGCGCGCGTCAAGCGTGGCATGGCCGAGATGTTGAAGGGCGGGGTCATCATGGACGTCGTCACCCCCGATCAGGCGAAGATCGCCGAGGACGCCGGTGCGGTGGCGGTCATGGCGCTCGAG
>NZ_JAAOQS010000128.1:0-22922 GCF_011603105.1 Rhodococcus sp. A14
GGTCATCGTGTGCTCCCGAGGGCGGTGAGGGGGTCGGTGGTGAACAGGAAGCGGAGCGCGAACGCGGCGCCGAGGAGGCCCAGCCCGACGAGGGCGGTGGCGGGCAGGACAGTGGTGGCGATGTCGAGCACGAACGGCACGGCGTCGCCGATCATCGACCCGGCCACCGCCGCCGTCCCGGCACCGACACCCACACCGGCGAGCAGGACGACGAGCGCCTGCCCGAGCGCGTCCCGCACGAGCGACCCGGTGGACGCGCCGAGGGCCTTCAACGTCGCGACATCGGGGGTGCGCTGCAGGGTCCAGACCGTGAAGAACGCGCCGATCACCAGTGCGGAGATCGCGAACAGCATCACCGTCATCAACGTCAGCGACCCGTTCTCGGAGGTATAGGAGCCGATGGCGGAGAAGGAGTCGGCCACACTTCGTGAGGTCGTCCCCGCGACGGCGTTCGTGGCGTCGTCCCCGCCGGACACCGCGAGCACCGTCGCCGCACCCCCGCGTGGGTTCGCGTGCTGCCAGTCGGCGAGCGTCATCCACACGGCCGGGCTGTGGCCATACCAGTCGTCGCCGCGGACCGCGGTCACGGCGAACGTGACGTCGCCGACAGTGAGACGGTCGCCGGCGCCGACGCCGAGGGATCGCGCCGCGCCGGCCCCGAGGATCACGGTTCCCGGCGCGGACGGTGCACGGTCGCCCACACCGCCGTCCGCGCCGACCAGTGCCACCCCCTTCGCCGCACCTCCTACTGCCGACGCCGAGCCTCGTCCGACGCCGATCGGCTGCACCGACTCGGCGCTCCGCCGCCACACGGCCACCTGCTCGGACGTCAGCACGGACTCGTCGAACGACGGACCGTCGTCGGAGGCGGCGAAGACCACCGACTCGGCGTCGATGCGTTCCACGACGGACACGTTCTGGTGACGCAGTCCGGCCGTGAGACCGCTGAGAAACGTGACGAGCAGCGCGATCAGCACCACGACGACGGATATCAGCGCGAATCGACCACGCGCGGCACGCAGGTCTCTCGATGCGACGAACACAGGTGGTCCTCTCCAGATCACGACCGACGCCGCAGTCGATGCGGGCCGGGGCGGCGCTCACGGCCTCCGAACTCACCGTGCCCCGGGCACGAGACGGTTCCATCGCACGTGGGGTGGAATTCTCGGTGGTCGAAGGTCGGGTGCGCGTTCCGACTTTCGATGGATGCCGGGTGCGCTCGCGTCGATAAGCTGGGCGGGGTGCACCGTTCCCCTCTCACGCCCGTGTTCGCGGGTCTCCAACTGGGACTGCATGCGCTGATCGCGGCGCTCACTGCAGTCGTGATCCTGCGCGCCGTCCTTCCGGACGCACCACAGGCACCGGCGATCGTGGTGCTGTCGGTGGCGTTTCTCGCGGTGTACGCGGCGGGAGCGACGCGTCGTCTGCGCGGGGCGTGGTGGCTCGCCGCGCTGACGGCTCTGTGGGTGGCGCTGATGGTCCTCGCCCCCGACGCCGCCTATCTCGCGTTCGGGCTGTTCTTTCTGTACCTGCATCTGCTGCCGCGACGCTGGGGAGTCCTGGCGGTCGCAGCCGCGACCGTCGTGGCCGTCGTGGGTACCGGAATGCACCGCGGCTGGAGTGTCGCGGGTGTCGTCGGCCCGGTGATCGGCGCGTGCGTCGCGGTGGCGATCGGCCTCGGCTACCGGGCGTTGTACCGGGAGGCCGTCGAACGCGATCGCCTCATCGACGAATTGACCCGAACCCGAGCCGAACTCGCCGAGCAGGAACGTGCCGCCGGCTCCCTGGCCGAACGTGAGCGGCTCGCACGCGAGATCCACGACACCGTCGCGCAGGATCTGTCGAGCATTCAGATGCTGCTCCACGCCGTCGAACGTGCCGCCCCCGACCACCCCGCCCGGGACCGCATCCGGTTGGCGCGGGAGACGGCCGCCGACAGCCTCGCCGAAACCCGTCAGCTCATCGGCGATCTCACACCCGCCGTCCTCGACGGGCAGTCACTCGCGGAGGCGCTCGCGCGGATCTGCACGCAGGCGAGGAGCGACACCTTCGACACCATTGCCGTGGTCGAGGGGGAGCCGGTGCGGTTGCCGATGCCCGTCGAGGCGGCGTTGGTGCGGATCGCGCAGGGTGCGGTGTCGAACGTGGTCCGGCACGCACACGCATCCCGGATGGCGATCACGCTCACCTACTACGAGGACGCGGTCCGGTTGGACGTGGTCGACGACGGCGTCGGCTTCGATGTCGAACTCCTCGACCGTGAACCGTCGAAAGCGTTCGGGCTGAATTCGATTCGGCGACGCGTCGAGCTGCTCGACGGGTCGATGTCGGTGGAGTCGGAACCAGGACTGACTGCGGTCGCGGTGTCGTTCCCGCTCGAGGTCGGCACATGATCCGACTGCTGCTCGCCGACGACCATGCGATCGTTCGCGCGGGCCTGCGCGCCCTCCTCGAGCACGAGGACGACATCGAGGTGGTCGGTGAGGCTGCCACCGCCGACGCCGCCGTGGCGTTGTGCGCGACGACTCCGGTCGACCTCGTACTCATGGACCTCCGGTTCGGCGCCGGCACCTCGGGTGTGGACGCCACCCGGAACCTGCGGTCCCTGCCGAACCCACCGCACGTGCTGGTCGTCACCAACTACGACACGGACGCCGACATCCTCGACGCGGTCGCGGCCGGCGCCGCCGGATATCTCCTGAAGGACACTCCCCCGCCCGAACTCCTCGCCGCCGTCCGCGCGGCGTCGGCCGGCGACAGCGTCCTCTCCCCGGCCGTGGCGTCGAAACTGATGACCCGCGTACGCCGACCTGCCACCAGCCTCAGCCCACGGGAGATCCAGGTGCTGACGTTGGTGGCTGCCGGGCGGTCTAATCGGGAGATCGGCAAGGAACTCTTTCTCTCCGAGACCACCGTGAAGTCCCATCTCGTCCACATCTTCGGCAAACTCGGCGTCAAGTCCCGGACCTCCGCAATCGCCCGGGCCCGCGAGCTGGGCACCCTCCCCAGGTGAGTGGCAATGTGCGCGGACGCACACTTTGCCACTCACATGCGTTTACGCTGGGGAAATGGACCCACCTGCCGTCCGTTACGTGCAGCGGGACGGGCATGCGCTGGCGTACCAGGTGGTGGGCGCGGGTGAACGCGACGTGGTGTGGCTGTTCGAGATCAACATGCACCTCGACCTCATGTGGACGGACCCGCAGATCCACTACCTGATGGAACGGGGCAGCACGTTCGCCCGCACGGTGTACTTCCAGCAGCGGGGACTGGGGCTGTCCGACCCGGTCGAGCACCTGCCCACACTCGAGCAGCAGGCCGACGACATCGTCGCGATCATGGACGAGGTCGGGATGCGGCAGGCCGTGCTGGTCGGGGTGGCCAGCGGGAGCGGTGCCGTGGCACTCGTCGCCGCCCGCTCACCGGAACGGGTCACCGGCGTCGTCCTGATCCAGCCGTTCGCGGAACGCCTCCTGGGCGGTGACCACGACCCCTCCGGCTGGACCGGCGCCGAACGCGACAAATTCGTCGACGAGTGGCGAGGGGCCGCCCGGAACTGGGGGTCGGGCAGCACGGTTCCCCTGTGGGATCCCCAGGAGGACTCGGCGTTCAACCGTCGGCTGATGGCGATGCTCGAGCGCAGTTCCGCGACACCTGCGGTCGCACAGGCCCATCTCGAGTGGATCTTCCGGCTCGACTACTCCGACACGTTGCCGTCCATCCAATGCCCGGCGCGGGCGCTGCTGGTCCCCGGCAGTCCGGTGCCGGTGGCCGCCTCGCAGTACGTCGCGGACCGCATCCCGGCCGGCAGTTTCCACCTGTTGCCGCCGTCGCCGCCCGGCGCGTCGCTCGGGGAGGCGTGGAAGCCGATCATCGACCATGTCGAGCAGTTGGCCACCGGTGGGCACCCGGCATCCGACGCCGGCCGGTACCTGGCCTCCGTACTGTTCACGGACGTCGTCGGGTCCACCGAGGTGCTTGCGCGGATCGGCGACGCCGCCTACCGCGACCTCCGGGCCGCGCACGAGTGGCAGGTCCGCGACGACGTCGAGAAGGCGGGCGGGCGGCTCCTCAATGTCGCCGGCGACGGCACCTTCAGCATCTTCGACGGTCCCGCGTCCGCGGTCCGGTGCGCGCGGGCGGTCGTCGACGGCGCCACCGAACTCGGGCTCGAGGTGCGGGCCGGCGTCCACGCGGGGCAGGTCGAGCGCAACGGTCCCGACGTCAGCGGGATGACCGTCCACATCGGCGCGCGCATCGGAGCGACGGCCCGCGCCGGCGAAGTGCTGGTGTCCCGTACCGTGCGCGATCTCGTGGTGGGTTCGGGACTGCGGTTCGCCGACGCCGGGGAACACGACCTCAAGGGCGTTCCCGACCGCTGGCCCCTCTACTCCCTCACCGACGCGGACCACGCGCCCCGGACCGTTCCGCGACTCGCGCCGAAGCTGGGCATGATCGACCAGGCCATCCTGCGCACCGCGAAGCGGGCACCGCAGGCACTGCGCGCGCTCGTCGGCGCCGCCAACGCGAGGCAGCGCCGACTGTCCCGCTGACCCCAGGTGAGTGGCAAAGCGTGCGTCAGCACACTTTGCCACTCACGTCACCTCACACCGCCACGGTGGACCGGCGGGCGGTCGCCTGCTGGACGTCGGGCGTCGAGTATTTCCGGACGATCGCGACGAGGCAGAGGAGCCCGATCGCTCCGGCGACGGCGAGGGAGGCGCGACGCCAGCCGTCCGGTGTGGCCGCATCGCCGAGCGGGATCGTCGCCCGCACCCGGACGCTTCCCTTCGATTCCGCGAGGGCCTTCTCGGCAACCGGCACCAGGGCGTCCTCGACGACGAACGCGTCGGCTGCGCAGTCGTCGAGGATGTATCCGATCTCCCCGCCGGTCAGCATGAAGTTGACCGGCACGAGGCCCACACCGAGCCGGGCGGTCGCGAAGTTCAGCACCGGGTACTGCCAGCAGTTGTGGGACAACAGCGCGAGCTCCCCCGCGAAGACCCGCGACGCCCAGCACCCGCAACACCCGACGTGGACCACCACCGGCGACGTCGGCTACCTCGACGAGGACGGGTATCTGTTCCTCACCGACCGGAAGTCGTTCATGATCATCTCCGGCGGCGTCAACATCTATCCGCAGGAGATCGAGAACACCCTCACCGAACACCCCGCCGTCCTCGACGTCGCGGTGATCGGGATCCCCGACGAGGAGATGGGTGAATCGGTGCTGGCCGTGGTCCAGACCGTTCCGGGTGTGACCGGGGACGACGCGCTGGCCGGCGAACTCCTCGACCACGTGCGGGGCCGGCTCGCCCGGTTCAAGGTCCCGCGGAACGTCGTCTTCAGCGACGACCTCCCCCGCACCCCCACCGGGAAACTCGTCAAGGGCACGCTACGAGAGCGCTACTCAGTCCAGGTTCCCGCCCGAGCCCTTCCCGCCTGAACCGTCAGCCGCCGGCGGCCGGTTCGTCCCGGCGCCGGCGGTCGAGGAGGACCGCGATCGTGAGGACGATCAGTCCGGCGACGCCGAGGAGGGCGCCGACGGCTGCCGGGGCGGTGTAGCCGTATCCGGCCGCGATCACGACACCACCGATCCACGCACCACCCGCGTTGGCGAGGTTGAACGCGCCGTGGATCAGCGTCGACGCGAGCGTCTTCGCGTCACCCGCCGCGTCCATCAGCCGCGACTGGACGGCCGGGAAGATCGCCGTCACCGCCATCCCGATGAAGAACAGCACGATCAGCGCCGTCACCGGGTTGTGGGCGGCGACGATGAACAGCGCGAGAACGCAGATCAGGGCGATCATGCACCCGAACAGCCCGGGCACCACCGCGTTGTCGGCGATGCGGCCACCCACGACGTTGCCGAGGATCATTCCCGAACCGAACAGCATCAACGCCACCGGAACCATCGCGTGCGGCAACCCGGACACGTCGGTGAGCGTCGAACTGATGTACGTGTACACCGCGAACGAGCCGCCGAACCCGACCGTCGCGAAGATCAGCGTCATCCACACCTGCACCCGGCTCAGCGCCCCGAGTTCGGCCACCGGGTTGCTCACGTGCACCCCCGCCAGCGGCGGGACGAGGCGCGCCAACGCCACCAGCGTCACGATTCCGATGATCACCACGAGCACGAACGCGGACCGCCAGCCCAGCATCTGACCGAAGAACGCCGTCGCAGGCACCCCGACCACGTTCGCCACCGACAGACCCATCATCACGGTCGCGACCGCCTTGGCACGCTTGCCCGGTTCCGCCAGGTGCGCGGCAACCAGCGCTGCGACCCCGAAGTAGGCACCGTGGGGCAGTCCGGCGAGGAACCGGGCCGCCAGCAGCGACTCGTACCCGGGGGCGACCGCGGTCGCGAGATTGCCGACGACGAACGTGGCCATCAACGCGATGAGCAGCGTGCGCCGCTCGACGCGGGCGGCCAGCGCCGCGATCGTGGGCGCCCCGACGACGACGCCGAGCGCGTACGCGGAGACAAAGTGCCCGGCAACCGGCTCCGACACCCCGGTCCCCGCAGCCATCGCGGGCAACAGACCCATGGACGCGAATTCCGTTGTGCCGATACCGAACCCGCCGAGGGCAAGCGCCAGCATCGCGCCCCGCCGACTCGGCGACGGAATCCGCGGACGCAGAGACGGACGAGCGGTGACCGCAGGTTCGGTGAGGTGAACTGCAGGCGGCGTCATGGCAGCGAGACTCCCGTCGGGCTGATCGTAGGATCGGCGAGCACGTCCAATGGACTCGCCTGAGGATGAACCGGGCCGAGATGGTGGCACACCGGCTCGTACCAGTATGGGCGAGGCCGCAAGCGAATTGATAATCCGCGCAGGCGTGATTCCACTCACCGGCGCAGCGTGTGGGTGCGTCGCCGTGACCTGGCGCGACGCACCGGAGCAGAGCGACCTACGTCACGTGATGTGTTCGAGGATCACCGTGTGCACGTGGTGGGCCTTGTCCATGCCGCGGAAGTCGGCCTCGTACGTGGTGTCGGCGACGTCGAGGGCGATGCTGCTGGAGGAGAAGAACTGGCCGGCCCACGACTTGTTGCTGAGGAACGAGACCGAGCGGATGTTCTTGTACGGGATGGACGTGATCGCGGTGCGCTTGCCGACGAAGCTCTTGTCCTGGATCACGACGCGGAGGTTCGTGATCCCGAGGAAGCCGGTGCCCGCGCCGATGCAGTCGTACACGGCGATGATCGACTCTCCGGGGAGGATGCCCTGCTGGACCTGCTTCAACTGTTCCGACTTGTCGAAGATCGGGTCGGTCATGGTTCCTCCTTCGACGGCGGTCCAGGCCTGTCCATCTTCGCAGAAACTTCGTCGAACGTGACGTGGATGCCCTCGTGCGGTACCGCGCGCTGCGCCTTCGCCTGGTCGGTGAACGTCCGTCTGTCACCCTCCACGAGGTCGGCCTTGTCCGTGAACGGCCCGAGCAACGCCCGCGGGTGCAGCCTGTCGACGCGGACGACGTTGATCTCCACACACACCACGATCGCCGCGGCGGCCAGGAACAGGAACGCCAGCAACCCCAGCACGACGGCGAACACCCCGTTCGTCACGGACGCCGTGCTCACCACCTTGCTCACGTAATAGGCACCGAACGATTGGAGCACCTGCCACACCACGGCTGCCGCGACTGCGCCGGGCGCGACGTCGGCGACGGACAGCGGCCGGGCAGTGGCGAGCCGGAAGGCGAGGATGAAGATCGCGGAGTTGATCGTGATCGCGGCGAGCATGAGAAGCACGGTGAACGATCCGGACAGGTGCGTCGCGGCGCCGACCGCCGCCACCGCGGCGGTGCCGAGGACGGCGAGACCGATCGTGCCGAGCAACAGCAGACCCCGCAACCGGCCTCGGATCGGGTCGGGCCGCATGTGGCGGGGCACCGACCACGCCGTGTTCATCGCGTTCTGGCTGGCCAGCGCGACCCCGAGTCCGCCGTAGAGGGCACCGACGAGTCCGATCACCAGACCCGTCACCCCGCCGCCAATCCGGTGCGGGTCGGCCAGGTCGGCGCCGATGACCGGGAACTGGCTCAGTGCCGAGTCGATGATGTCCTGCTGCAGTTCGGGGTGTCCCGACAGCACGAACCCGAGCACCGTCGACAGCAGAAGCAGGAGGGGAAACAGCGAGATGAACCCGTAGTAGGCGATCAACGCCGCGAGGTACACGCCCTGGTCGTCGAGAAATTTGTACGTGACGGCGATCGGGAAGCCCATCGCCGGGTACCTCTGCTGGAGAGCGTCGAGCCGTCTGGCGAACTTCATCTCACGCTCCGTTTCCGCGCCAACCCGTCACCCCGATTCTGCCCGGGTCGCGGCCACGGCGATCAGACGGTCGGTTTCACCATCGCGAGGGCGAGGTCGGCGTAGCGCTCGGCGAGTTCCTCGGGCTTCAGCGGACCGTCGGCGCGCCACCACGTGCACACCGACTGGCCCATGTTGATGATGCCGCGGACGGCGTCCCGCGGGAATTCGGTCGCGAAGTCGCCCTCCTCGACACCGCGCTCGACGACGTCGCGGAAGAGGTGTTCCTGTTCGTCGCGGAGGGCCACGACGAGCCGGCGGCCGGCGTCGTCGAGGCTGCGTATCTCGGTGGCGCCGACCATCGCGTCCAGCTGGCGGGTGGTGTGGAACATGACCCACGCCCGCATCAGCGCCTGCAACTGGTCGGCGGGGGCGCCACCCGAGCGCAGCAGCGCACCGCGCGTCATGGCGATGGCGTCGTGTAGCGCGCGCACCATGATGTCCTGCAGGATCTCCTGCTTCGACGCGAAGTGGTGGTAGATCGAGGCGACGGTGATGTCGGCGCCGCGGGCGATGTCCCGCATCGACGTGCCGTGATAGCCGCGTTCGTTCATGTTGGCCACCGCGGAGTCGAGGATCACCTGCCGCCCGGTACCCGTGCTCACGGCGGCCACCCTTGCAGCGCACATTCCTCGGTCTCCGTCCCCGCTCCGATCGTCACACGACCACTCCAGGGTAGTGGGTCCCGTCACAGAACCCGCTCTAGCGATCGTTCGGTAACAATGTCATGCTGGTGCGGTGGATCACATCGGACTCGCCGTCGCGGACGGTATCGCGACGATCACCCTGAACCGGCCCGACCAGCTCAACGCGTTCACCACCACCATGGAGAACGAACTGATCGCCGCCTACGACCAGCTCGACGCGGACGACTCCGTCCGGGCGATCGTGCTCACCGGAGCCGGACGAGCGTTCTGCGCGGGCGCAGACCTGTCGGCCGGTGCCGCCACGTTCGATCACTGGCAGGACGAGGACGAGGACGCCGACGCCCGCCGCGACGGTGGCGGCCGCGTGGTGCTCCGGATGTTCGAATCCCGCAAGCCGATCATCGCCGCGATCAACGGACCGGCCGTGGGAGTGGGCATCACGATGACCCTCGCCGCCGACTTCCGCCTCGCCGCCGACGACGCCCGCATCGGATTCGTCTTCAACCGCCGCGGCATCGTCCCCGAATCCTGCTCGACCTGGTTCCTGCCGCGCCTCGTCCCCCTGCAGACGGCCCTCGACTGGGTGTACTCCGGCCGGGTGTTCCCCGCCACGGAGGCCTTCGACGC
Source organism: Rhodococcus sp. A14 (assembly GCF_011603105.1). Taxonomy (NCBI): domain Bacteria; kingdom Bacillati; phylum Actinomycetota; class Actinomycetes; order Mycobacteriales; family Nocardiaceae; genus Rhodococcus; species Rhodococcus sp. A14. The sequence goes on from NZ_JAAOQS010000128.1 coordinate 9,598, forward strand.
CGGCCTCGTGTACAAGCTGTATCCGCGTGAATCCCTGCTCGACGCGGCGTACGCTCTGGCCCGGAGCCTGACCGAGCACTCCGCCCCGGTGTCGGTGGCGCTGTCGCGCCAGATGATGTGGCGGGCACTCGGCGCCGAGCACCCGATGATCGCGCACCGCGTCGAGACACGCGGGATCAACATCCGCGGCATCGGGCCGGACGCGCGCGAAGGCATCTCCGCGTTCCTCGAGAAGCGGCCCGCCGTGTTCCCCGACAGCGTCCGCGACGACCTGCCGGACGTGTTCGGCGAAGACCTTCCGACCCCGGCGTTCCGCGGATGACCGCCGCACTGCCTGCCCGCCCCGGCGTCGTCGACCGCTGGCACCACGTCGTCGAACATCGCGACCTCGCCGCCCTCGACGCCCTGTTCGCCGACGACGCCGTGTTCTCCTCCCCCGCGGTGTTCACTCCGCAGGAAGGGAAGGCGAAGGTCCTGGCGTATCTCGGCGCCGCCCTGACCGTGTTCGACGGCACCGGTTTCCATTACGTCGAGGAGTGGTACGGCGACCGTTCGGCGGTCCTGGAATTCGCCACCGAACTCGACGGCATCCACGTCAACGGCATCGACCTCTTCCACTGGAACGACCGCGACCAGATCACGTCGTTCAAGGTGATGGTCCGTCCCGTGAAAGGCCTGCAGGCGCTCATCCCGCTGATGGCCGCCCAGCTCTCCCAGTCGTAAACCACTGCATCAAGGAGAAATTCATGAGCCTGCCCCCCATCCTGCAAGACCGGCTTCGCCTGCCCGTGGTCGCGTCGCCGATGTTCATCGTCTCGGGTCCCGACCTGGTCATCGCCCAGTCGACATCGGGCATCGTCGGATCGTTCCCCTCGCTGAACGCCCGCCCGCAGCCCGTGTTGCGTGAATGGCTCACCCGCATCACCGAAGCCCTCGCCAAGCACGACGCCAACAACCCCGAGACACCGTCCGCGCCGTACGCGGTCAACCTGATCGTCCACAAGAGCAACGACCGTCTCGACGAGGACCTCGCCACCATCGTCGAGTTCCAGGTCCCGATCGTCATCACGTCCCTCGGCGCCCGCGCCGACGTCAACGAGGCCATCCACAGCTATGGCGGCATCGTCCTCCACGACGTCATCAACAACAAGTTCGCGAAGAAGGCGGTGGAGAAGGGCGCCGACGGCCTCATCGCCGTCGCGGCCGGTGCCGGCGGACACGCGGGCACCCTGTCACCCTTCGCGTTGATCCAGGAGATCCGCGAATGGTTCGACGGACCGGTCCTGCTGTCGGGCTCCATCGCCCACGGCCGCTCGGTCCTCGCCGCGCAGGCCGCAGGCGCCGACCTCGCCTACATCGGATCCGCGTTCATCGCCACCGAAGAGGCCAACGCAGACCAGGGCTACAAGCAGATGATCGTCGACTCCACCGCGTCCGACATCGTCTACTCCAACCTGTTCACCGGCGTGCACGGCAACTACCTGCGCGGCAGCATCGAGGCCGCCGGACTCGACCCGAACAACCTCGCCGTCTCGGACCCGTCCGCCATGAACTTCGGTGTCGGCGAGGACGCGGACACGAGCACGAAGTCGGAAGCCAAGCCCTGGCGCGACATCTGGGGCGCCGGACAGGGCATCGGCGCCGTCGACGCCGTCGTCCCGGCGGCGGAGATCGTCGAACGCCTCACCCGCGAGTACGCGGACGCGCGGGCTCGCCTGCTCTAGGCGCTTCGCGCCCGTGCGTGGTTAAGGAGTCCAGAGACTCGTCAACCACGCACGGGCGGCGGAGCCGCCTATCCTGCCGCGATGTCGCGCCCGATGATTTCCTTCATGATTTCGGTGGTTCCGCCGTAGATCGTCTGGATCCGGCTGTCGACGTATGCGCGGCCGATGGGGTACTCCATCATGTAGCCGTAGCCGCCGTGCAACTGGACGCAGCGGTCGACGACACGCTTCTGCAGCTCACTGGCCCACCACTTGCCCTTCGACGCGTCGACGGCGGTGAGTTCGTCTGCGTTCAAGGCGAGTACGCACCGGTCGATGTGCGATTCGGTCACCTCGATCTCGGTGAGCATCTCCGCCAGCGCGAACCGAGTGTTCTGCAGATCGCCGATCGGCTTCCCGAACGCCTTGCGCTCGAACACGTAGTCCCTCGTCCACTGGTAGGCGGCCTTCGCGGCGGTGATGGCGCTGACCGCGATCGAAATGCGTTCGAGGGGCAGGTTTTCCATGAGGTGAACGAAGCCGCGGCCCTCGGTGCCGAGCAGGTTGGTGGCGGGCACCCGCACGTCCTCGAACACGAGCTCGGCCGTGTCCTGACCGGCCAGGCCGACCTTGTGCAGCTTGCGACCCCGGCTGAAGCCGGGCATGCCCCGCTCCACGACGAGGAGTGAGAAGCCCTTGGAACCGGCGCTCGGGTCGGTACGGGCGACGACGATGACCAGGTCCGAGTGAATGCCGTTGGTGATGAACGTCTTCTGACCGTTGATCACCCACTCGTCGCCGTCGCGCACCGCGGTGGTCTTCACGCCCTGCAGATCGCTGCCGGCGCCGGGCTCGGTCATCGCGATGGCGCCGATCAGCTCGCCCGCGGCCATGCCCGGCAGCCACCGCTGCTTCTGCTCGTCCGTGCCGAGGTTCACGATGTACGGGATGGCGATGTCGTCCTGGAGGGACAGTCCCGAACCGAACGACGTCGTCGCGGTGCGGGCGATCTCCTCGGCGACGACGTACCGGAAGCGGTAATCGGTGACGCCCGAGCCACCGAACTCCTCGGGCACGCCGAGCCCGACGATCCCGGACTTGCCGGCCGCCAGCCACGCCGAGCGGTCGATGAGCCGCTCGGATTCCCACCGTTCGTAGTTCGGCTCGATCTCGCGGGCGAGAAACTCGCGCACGGTCTCCCGGTACGCTTCGTGATCCCTGTCGAAAAGGGTGCGCTGCATGGTCTCTCCTTGTCGCCGGGACGAGCTCGTCCGGCTCGGTGGACCCGGCGCGATGTCAGTGGTCGGGTAGATACCCGACGGTGTGTAGGGCGATGTCGACGTAGCGGCCGGCGACCTGCTCGGGGGTCAGTGCTCCACCGAGCTGGAACCAGCGTGGAATGGACTGGCACATCCCGAGGAGGGCGCGCACGGTCTCGGGGACGTCCCCGCTGTGGAACACGTCGCGGGCGACGCCGTCGGCGACGAGGTCGATCATCATCAGTTCGAGCCGCTTGCGGGTCGCGGCGTAGCGGCTGCGGCTGTCGGCCGAGACGTGCCGCAACTCGGTGTCGAGGGACACGTGCCGCACTCGGTACGTCATGTACAGGACGATCGCCTCGACGACGTTGGAGAATTGCGCCACCACGTCGTCGCCGGCCTCGCGGGCGGCTGCCTCGGCGCGGTCGTTCAGTTCGCGCATCTGCAGTTCGAACAGGGCCACGAGAACGGCTTCCTTGCTCTCGTGGTGGTAGTAGAGGGCCGGAACGGTCACCCCGACACGACGGGCGATCTGCCGCACCGTCGTGCCGTGGTAACCGTTCTCGTTGAACAGATCCAATGCCTGCTCGAGGATGGGCGTCAGCGGCAGGGCCTCGAACGTCCGCCAGTCGGCGTACACTGGCTCCGTCGCGGTCGGCCCGTCCTCGCGCAGAGTCACAGGTCGCCGATCAGCGCGGTGCCATGCGGATGGCGCCGTCGAGACGGATGGTCTCACCGTTGAGCATCGGGTTGCTGACGATGTGCGCGGCGAGCGCGCCGTACTCGGACGGGTCGCCGAGACGCGAGGGGTGCGGGACCTGACCGCCGAGCGACTGCTGCGCAGCCTCCGGCAGGGAGCCGAGCAGCGGCGTCTTGAACAGGCCGGGAGCGATCGTGTTGACGCGGATCAGCAGCGACGCGAGGTCGCGAGCGATCGGCAGGGTCATGCCGACGACGCCGCCCTTGGACGCGGAGTACGCGGCCTGACCGATCTGGCCCTCGTATGCGGCTACGGAGGCGGTGTTGATGATGACGCCGCGCTCGCCGTCGATCGGCTCGTTCTTCGAGATGCGCTCGGCGGCAAGGCGGATCACGTTGAACGTGCCGATCAGGTTGACGGTGACGATCTTGGTGAAGTCGGCCAGCGGGAACGCGCCGTTCTTGCTCACGGTCTTGATGGCGTTGCCGATGCCGGCGCAGTTCACGGCGACACGCAGCGGCCCGAGCGACTCCGCGACATCGAGTGCGGCGGACACGTCGGCCTCGCTGGTGACGTCGCCTGCGGCGAAGCGCACACGGTCGCCGAGTTCCTTGGCGACGGTCTCACCGTTGGACGAGGGCAGGTCGATGATGACGACGCTGGCGCCGTCGGCGAGGAGGGCCTTGGTGGTGGCCAGGCCGAGGCCCGAGGCACCGCCGGTGACGAGTGCGACGCTGTCGTTGACGATCATGTCTATACCTTTCGGAAGCAGGGTTTTTCGAGCGGGTTGTTCAGATGCGTTCGATGATGGTGGCGTTGGCCATGCCCGCGCCCTCGCACATGGTCTGCAGGCCGTAGCGTCCGCCGGTGGCCTCGAGGTTGTTGACCAGGGTGCTCAGCAGGCGGGTGCCCGACGAGCCGAGTGCGTGCCCGAGCGCGATCGCGCCGCCCCACGGGTTGAGCTTGGCCGGGTCGGCCCCGAATTCGTGCGCCCACGCCAGCGGCACCGGCGCGAACGCCTCGTTGACCTCGTACGCGTCGATGTCGTCGATGCTCAGCCCCGACTTCGCGAGGATCTTCTTGGTCGCCGGGATCGGTGCGGTGAGCATGAAGACCGGGTCGTCACCGGCAACTGCGAACGAATGGAACCGGGCCCGGGGGGTCAGCCCCAGCTTCGACGCCATCTCCTCGCTCATGATCAGCGCCGCGGACGCGCCGTCGGTCAGCGGCGACGAGTTGCCCGGGGTGATGTGCCACTGCGCCTCGGGGAACCGGGCCGCGTACTTCTCGGAGTAGAACGACGACTTCAGCCCGGACAGTCCCTTGGCGGTGGTGGAGGCGCGCACGGTCTCGTCGGCGGTGTGCGTCACCGTCTCACCGGCGGCGTTGGTGACCGAGATCGGGACGATCTCCTTGTCGAACAAGCCCTTCGACAAGGCGTCGGCGGCACGCTGATGCGACTGCGCGGAGAACGCGTCGAGGGTGTCCCGGTCGAACTTCCACTTGGCGGCGATCAGTTCGGCGGAGATGCCCTGGTTGACCAGGCCCTCGGGGTAGCGGGCGGCGATGCCCGGACCGGACGCGTCCTGACCGATGGTCGTCGTGCCCATCGGAACGCGGGACATCGACTCCACACCGCACGCGATCACGATGTCGTAGGCGCCGGCGATCACGCCCTGCGCGGCGAAGTGCGCCGCCTGCTGGCTCGAGCCGCACTGGCGGTCGACGGTGGTGGCCGGAACCGAATCCGGGAAGCCGGCCGACAGCACCGCCGTTCGGGAGATGTTGAGGGCCTGCTCGCCGGCCTGTCCGACGCAGCCGCCGATGACGTCGTCGACCTGTGCGGGGTCGATGCCGTTGCGTTCGACGATGCTCCGGAGCACGTGCGCCAGCAGTTCGACCGGGTGCGTGCCGGACAGCGCACCGCCCGGCTTGCCCTTACCGGAGGCGAGGCGGACGACGTCCACGATGACAGCGTTGGTCATGATGTTCCCTTTCGATAGTGTGCGGCTGCGCCGCCCGTGAGTACTTATTAACCGCGGGGCGTTAACAAGTACTCACGGGTCAGCGGCCCTGCCAGACCGGCTGGCGCTTCTCGGCGAACGCCGTCGGGCCTTCCTTGGCGTCGGCGCTGGTGAAGATGGTCGCGATGGCGGCGTTGTTCGCCTCCCACGCCCCGTCGCCCCAGTCGGGTTCGGTTGCGGTGCGGTGGATCATGGCCTTCGATTCGCGCACCGACAGCGGTGCGTTGGCGGCGATCTGCTCGGCGAGTTCGAGCGCGACGTCGAGGGCGGTGCCTGCCGGGGCGACACGGTTGACCAGGCCCAGCTCCTTGCCCTGCGCTGCGCTGATCGGTTCGCCGGTGAGCGCGATCTCCAGCGCGACCTTCTTCGGGATCTGCTGCTGCAGGCGGATCACGCCGCCGGCGGCGGCGAACAGTCCGCGCTTGACCTCGGGTAGCCCGAGTTTCGCCTCCTCATCGACGACCGCGAGGTCGCTGGCGAGGACCAGTTCGGTGCCGCCGCCCAGGGCGAAGCCGTTGACCGCGGCGATGGTCGGCTTGCTGATCCAGTGCTGTGCGTATCCGGCGAATCCCCACTCGGGATGCCCGTCCGCGGCCGTGTTCTCGCCGGACGCCAGGGCCTTGAGGTCGGCGCCCGCGCAGAACGCGCGGCCGGACCCGGTCACGACGACCACTCGCACCTCGGGGTCGTTCTCGGCCTGCTCGAGCAGACTGCCCACTGCGGTCGACAACGCACCGTTCACCGCATTGAGCGCCTTGGGGCGGTTCAGCGTGATGATGCCGATGCCTCCGCGCCGCTCCCACAGTGCGGCTGCCTCCGTCGTCTCCGTCTGTTCTGGCACGTCTCATCCTCCGCCTCGGCATGATTACTGATCGCTCGTTAAAGTTAGTACCACGGCGTCACAGGCACGGTCAATGATCGAATTTATCTAGCGCCCGTTCAGTCGCGTCTGGTATGGATATTCAGGGACCGACGGAGGAGATCACCACGTGTATGCCCAGCAATTGACCACCGCTTCCGGCCCCGCCGGAGTCCAGCTCACCGAGATCGACGAACCCGACGGCACCGGCCTCGTCATCGTGGATCTGCACGCCGCCGGAGTGTCGTTCCCCGACCTGCTGCAGACCACCGGCAGCTACCAGATCGTCCGCGAACTGCCGTTCGTACTCGGCGTCGAGGGCGCGGGCGTGGTCCGTAGCGCACCCGAGGACAGCGGCATCCGGGCCGGGCAGCGGGTGGCCGTCCTCGCGTCGGACGGAGCGTGGCAGCAGACCGTCGCGGTGGAGCCGGACTCGGTGTTCCCGCTGCCCGATTCGGTGTCGTTGACTGCCGGGGCGGGCTTCCTGATGAACTACCTCACCGTGCACTTCGCCCTCGACGAGCGCGCCCGCTACCGCACCGGCGAGACCGTGCTGGTGCACGGCGCCGCCGGCGGTGTCGGGGTCGCCGCACTGCAGGTCGCGGCCGCGCTGGGTCTCGAGACGATCGCCGTGGTCAGCACCGAGGAGAAGGCCGGCATCGCGAAGGCCAACCGCGCCGATCATGTCGTCCTCGTGGACGGCTGGAAGGACCGGGTCCGCGACCTCACCGGAGGCCGCGGAGTCGACATCATCCTCGACCCGGTGGGCGGCGACCGTTTCACCGACAGCCTGCGCAGCCTGGCGCCCAACGGGCGGCTGGTGGTCCTCGGCTTCACCGGCGGCGAGATTCCCACCGTCAAGGTCAATCGCCTTCTCCTGCGTAATATCTCCGTTCTCGGGGCCGGCTGGGGCGAGTACGTGCGCACCAACCCCGGTTACACGAGCAGGCAGTGGGCGGCCCTGGGCCCGCTCCTCGAATCCGGTGCGCTGCAGATCGCCGAGCCGACCACCTACTCGTTCGAACACGCCTGTGACGCGCTGCGGACGCTCGAAACCCGGTCCGCCACCGGCAAGATCGCCCTCTCCGTCCGCCCTTCCTGACAAGGATCCCCATGAGCTCCGACATTCCCGGCGTGGACACGACCGTCGACGACGGCGTCCTCCGCGTCACCCTCGACCGCCCCGCCCGCATGAACGCCGTCACCACCGAAACCCTCGACGCCGTCGCCGACGCATTCGACAAGCATGCGGGCGACGGCGAGGTCCGGACCGCCGTCATCACCGGTGCCGGTCGTGCGTTCTGCACGGGTGCGGACCTGGGTGGCGAGAACGTCTCCGGCCCGCCGTCGTCCGCGACGATCGACGCCGCGAACCGCACGGCGGCCGCGATTCGCGCGTTCCCCCGGCCCGTGATCGGCGCGGTCAACGGGCCAGCCGCCGGCGTCGGGGTCTCCCTCGCCCTGGCCTGCGACCTCACGATCGCCACCGAGTCGAGCTATTTCCTGCTCGCGTTCACGAAGGTCGGCCTGATGCCGGACGGTGGTGCCACCGCCCTGGTCGCCGCCTCGGTCGGTCGCGCTCGCGCACTGAAGATGGCGCTTCTGGCGGAACGACTGCCCGCACGTGAGGCTCTCGCGGCCGGTTTGATCGCCGACGTGGTCCCCGACGACGAGTTCGCCGCGACAGTCGACGCCCTCGCGCGACGTCTCGCCGACGGACCGACGGAGGCGTTCCACTTCACCAAGGACGCTGTCAACGACGCCACCCTCTTCGAACTCGACAACGCGTTCGCCCGCGAGCGCACGGGCCAGCTCGACCTCCTCGCCGCCCCCGATTTCCGGGAAGGTGTCGCGGCGTTCCTGGACAAGCGTCCCGCCGTGTTCGGCCGCGGCTGAGGACCTACGAGGCGTTCTGCGCGAACAGTTCGGCACGGTGACTAGCTAACCCGCCGGTGGACGGAGGTGGCGGACGAGGAAGTCGGTCTCGTCCGCGACCACCCGCTCGAAGAGGTCGCCGAAGTAGGGGTCGAAGTGACCGCCCGGGTACACGTGCACCTCGGCGCCCGGGGTCTTGGCCGCGGCCTTCTGCGCGCTGCGGGTGAAGGTGACGACGTCGTGGTCGGCGATGGCGAAGTAGACGGGGCAGGTGATCTTCGCGACCGTCGTCGTCGGCCGGTACAGCGCTGCCTGCAACGCCACCCGCCCCGGGGTTTCGTTGCGCCACGTCGAACCGGGCGGATCCATCCGGTGATATCCCGCCTCCGCGTCGGGTGTGGTCATGGCCGCGAACGAGCCCGGCGGCCCGACGACGGGAAACATGTACGGCGGCCGGTGCCGCACCTGGGCGTACCGGTCCCGCAGGTAGGCGACCGCCATGCGGCCGAGCCCGGCCATGCCTAGTCGCGGAAGGTTCGTCAGACCGTCGACGTACGGCACCTGCGACACGACCGCGGCCACGCGCCGGTCCCGCGCGGCCGCCGTCAGGACGAGTCCGCCGGACAGTGACGTTCCCCAGAGCGCGACGCGGCTGGGGTCGATGTCCGGGCGGCTGCGCACGAACGCGACGGCACTGTCCCAGTCGTCGAGTTGACTGTCGATGTCGAGCAGTTGGCGGGGTTCGCCCTTGCTGGCACCGAAGTAGCGGTAGTCGAACACCAGCGCCGTGACTCCCGCGGCCGCGAACCGTTCCGCGAACGCGTCGAGTCTCTGCTCGCGCACCCCGCTCCAGCCGTGCGCGAGCACCACACAGGGTGCTGCCGTAGGGGTTTCGGAATGGCGCCGGTACAGCCAGGCGGCGCAGCGCTGTCCCCGCGAGGGGAACCACACGTCCTCACGGCGGACGTCAGGGCACGACCGACCAGCTTCGACGGGTGTCGGCCGAGGATTCATGGGAGGCGCCTCCGAGAGGTGTGGACAGCGTCCAGTCTCGGACCCTGCGCACAGCGGCGCCAGCCACCCTAGGGTGAAGAATCAGCACCCCAGGGTGGAAAATCAGCTCTCGAGGGCGACTTTCATGCGCTCGAGGGTCTGCCGCATCCCGTCCTGCATCAGTTGGTCGCGGTTGCTGCCCAGCACCTTCGACTTCTGCACCAGCCGCACCCACCATACGGGCGTCGCGTAGATCTCCCGGGTCTCGGTGACGAGTGTGCCCGCGCCGGAGGGTTCGAGGTGATACGTCCAGCGCGCCTTCGGCTCGTCTGCCTCGAACGAGAACCTCTGACCCGGAACGATATCCACGACGGTGCAGTGCGTCTTCCACCGCACCGCCCCGTGCCGGTTGGCGCCGACGAACCGCGCCCCCACGGTCACCGGGGTGCCGGACGTCCAGCGCGCCCCGGTGTTCTCGGGGCTGAACCGGCCCATGCCCTCCACGTCGGTCACCACGTCCCACACCTCGCCGGGCGGGACGTCGATCAGGATGCGCGCGCTGTCCACGTCTAGCGGCCCGGAATCCACTGCAGCGCCTTCACGAAAGGCGGCATGATCTTGGCCCACACCTTCGGCGACAGTCCACGCGGGCCGCCGAGGTTGAGGATGCGGGTGGTGGCGATGGTCTGCGGTTCGGTGTACTTGAGGAGCCCGTCGTCGCCGTGGCGGCGGCCGACACCGGACACTCCCATGCCACCCATCGGCGCACCGGTGCTGCCCCACGCGGGGGCGTACCCCTCGTCGACGTTGACGGTTCCGGCGTGGATCCGGGCGGCGATGGCCTCGCCCTCCGCCTTGGTACCCGCCCACACGCTGGCGTTCAGGCCGTACTCGGTGTCGTTGGCGCGTTCGATCGCCTCGTCCACGTCGGCGACGGGGTAGATCGAGACCAGCGGCCCGAACGTCTCGTCGCGGTAGCACTCGGCGTCCTCGGGGACACCGGTCAGGACGGTCGGCTCGTAGAACAGGGGACCGAGGTCGGGGCGCGCCTTGCCGCCGGCGACCACGGTGGCGCCCTTGACGACGGCATCGTCGACGTGGCTGGACACGGCCTTGACCTGGGCCTCAGACACGAGGCTGCCCATTTCGATGCCGAAGTCGTAGCCGGCGCCGAGCTTCATGTTGCGGACGCGTTCCCCGAACATCCGGGTGAACTCGGGTGCGATGGACTCCTCGACGTAGATCCGCTCGATCGAGATGCACAGCTGCCCGGAGTTGGAGTAGCAGGCGCGGACGGCGGCGTCGGTGACCTCACGGAGGTTCGCGCCGGCGGTGACGATCATCGGGTTCTTGCCGCCGAGTTCGGCGGAGAAGCCGATGAGACGGCGACCGGCCTGCTCGGCGAGGAGCTGACCCGTGGCCGAGGATCCGGTGAACATCAGGTACTCGGTGTTCTCGACGAGGGCGGTGCCGACCACCGAGCCCGGTCCGGGGACGACGGCGAACAGGTCGCGCGGCAGCCCCGCCTGATACAGCAGGTCGACGCAGGCCAGGGCGCAGTACGGGGTCTGGCTGTCGGGCTTGAGGACGACGGCGTTGCCGGCGAGGAGCGCGGCGACGGCGTCGGACACCGCGAGCGTCATGGGGTAGTTCCACGGCGAGATGACGCCGACGACGCCCTTCGGCTGGTACCGCACGACCGTCTTGGTGAGGCCGGGCAGCATGCCGGAGATGCGGCGGGGACGCAGCAGCTTGGGGGCGACGCGCGCGTAGTGGCGGGCGGTCATCGAGATGTCGAGGACCTCCTCCTGCGCGGCGGCGCGGGACTTGCCCGTCTCGGCCTGAGCCATGTCCATCAGGGCGTCGCGGTTCTCGAGCACCAGGTCGCGGTAGCGGTGGAAGATCGCGGCGCGTTCAGTGACGGGACGCTTGGCCCATTCCTTCTGCGCCACCCGGGCACGTGCGATCGCGTCCTGGGCATCCTGAGCGGTACCGACCGGGAAAGTGGCCAGTTCCTTACCCGTGAACGCCTCGACGACGGACCGCGTCGGGCGATCCGCCGCATCCGGAATGGCGATGAGGTCGGCTAGCCGCGCGAACGTGGCGGCGGACGGAACAGGCATTTCGTACCCCTACTGGTTAGTAGTTTTTGCGGTTACACATAACTTACCTGCTTGGTGCGCCAAGTCACAGGGGCGGATGGACTAGTGCCGGTCTTCGAGCCCGACAGCCTCCCGCAACTTCTCCTCCGCCTTCCTCAGCTCAGGGTTGTCCCGGGCGGAGGAATCGAGCAGGGCAGCGAGCGCCTCGGCGATGACGTTCAGTTTCTCCTGCAGAGCCTCCGTGGCACGGCGGCTGGCATTCTCGAGCAGGACCACGAGAAGCAACGTGAAGACCGCACCGGCGGTGTGGATGGCGATCTGCCACTCGTGGAGGTCCTTCCAGAGTGGGATGCTGACGACCCACAGTGCGACGGCTCCCGCGCAGATCCCGAAGAACGGCGCCTGGCTTACCCGGAGTTCGATCTGCTCGACGAACCTGTCGAACGCCGAACGCTGATCGGTGGGCTGCTGACGTGCAGCCTTCGCGCTGCGTACCATCTTCGGAGTCTAGGCGCAGCTGCCACTCCAGATATGCCCGTTTCAGCTGATATGCCCGTTTCAAGGCATCGCGACGTTCAGCGCGAGACCGGGACCGGGTAGTACACCCGGTCCCGTGCGGCCGCACGTCGTAGTTGCACAGAACGAGGCCGCCGTCGACGTCATGGGCGACGATGTGCTCGCCCACATTGCCCGCGACCTCGTGGCGACCATGCGTCGCGATACCCGGACTGGACGGTGCGCTAGGACGTCAAGGCCAAGCTGAGGGCCAGCATCAAGCGCCTGCTCCGCAAGTACGGATACCCACCAGACCAACAGCCGGCCGCCATCGTCCAGGTGACGCAACAGATTGAGGCCATGGCGCCGCGGTATGCCGAGGAACAAGCAGCCGACCCTCAGGAGGCACAACCCCAACTCCGGCAGAGTAGAGGAACGTGCGACGAACCGGTCGTCGACCGCATCGCGGTACGGATGACCAGGCTGAACGAGGTGATCGCGACCGACCCGAACCTCGGCAAGGACTACTGCATCGGTCATTCGTACTTCACTCCGGGATCCGTCGCCGCGTCGGGCGAGAACTTCGCGGAGCGCTGGTACCTCCGGGTGATCCAGTCGGAGATCGCGCCGCTGCTGGCCGAGTACTGGTTCGACAATCCGCAGGTGGCTAAGGATCGCGGTGAATCTCGATCACGCGCAATTGGATATGCCGGCGGCGACTGTCACCAGAGCGATGGAGTATCTGGTTCCCGCGAACCCTCTGTACGACATGCTGTGTACGCACCTCCACCTCTTGGCCCGGACGGCCGCAGCGGCTCCGCTGCTTCTCGACCATCTCGAGTGCGCGACGGTTCGGCTCGCTCGCGCACTCGTCGCGAGCGCCGCCGACGACGAAGCACGACATCGGGAGTCACTCGAGTGCAGCCTGCTGGCGCGACTTCGCCTCTACATCGAGTCGAACCTCACAGATCCCTCGCTGTCGCCAGTCGGCGCCTCGACTATGGACTCCGAACGCAGTTCACGCGTGATTCCGCGACGCGTCGGCATGACTTCACGCGATTGGCGGTGGCTGCCCGGAATCGACCGACCGATTGATCGTCTGCCGGCGGGGCGCCGGGGCGAAAGGACTTGTGCGGCATGGGTGTTTGTGCCCGGGAATGCCGAAAGCCCCCCAACATGGTTGGGGGGCTTTCGGTAACGGATGTTCGGCGGTGTCCTACTCTCCCACACCCTGTCGGGTGCAGTACCATCGGCGCTGGAGGGCTTAGCTTCCGGGTTCGGAATGGGACCGGGCGTTTCCCCTCCGCTATGGCCG